>CAZJCN010000270.1:0-4035 GCA_964544195.1 uncultured Phycisphaeraceae bacterium
ACCGGCGATATCGTCATCATTCAGGACGCCGACCTCGAATATGACCCCAGAGACTACCCGAAGCTGTTGAAGCCGATCCTCGAGGGTCGGGCGGATGTGGTCTATGGCTCTCGTTTCATCGGTGAAACGCACCGGGTGCTGAATTACCATCACTACCTCGGCAACAAGATCCTGACTCGGCTGTCCAACCTCTGCACGGGCCTGTATCTGACGGATATGGAGTGCTGCTACAAGGTCTTTCGGCGTGAGGTGCTGGACAGGTTCGAGATCACCGAACCACGCTTCGGCGTCGAGCCGGAGATCACCGGCAAGCTGGCACGGATGAAGGACATCCGGATCTACGAAACGCCCGTCGGATACAACGGCCGATCGTATGCGGAGGGCAAGAAGATCAACTGGAAAGACGGGCTGTCGGCGATCCGCTGCATCCTGAAATATAATGTCCTGATCGGATCGAAGTAACGGCCAAAAGCATGGAGAGACCGATGACCGACGAAGCCCCTAAGATCATTGTGGACGACGACTGGAAGGCGCAAGCTCAAGCCGAAAAGAAGAAGCTCGCGGAACAGACCCGCGCCAAAACCGAGCAGAAGACGACTTCTCCCGACGCCACGACCGCCGCGGGCACGTCGGCAACCGCGTCCGCGTCCGCTGGGGCCAAAGCTGCCTCGGGTCAGCTCCCCCCCGCGTCTTTTGAATCTCTGGTCAGCACCATGACCACGCAAGCCTTGTTTGCCATGGGTGCGATCCCCGACCCGGCGACCGGCCAACGCATCGCTCACCTTGACCTGGCCCGGCACCACATCGACATGCTCGGCGTGCTCGAAGAAAAGACCAAGGGCAACCTGACCAAGGAAGAGGAAGACCTGCTGGCCAACACGCTCTACGAGCTGCGCAACCGGTACGTGCAGTTGGTTATGGCCAACCGCCCCACCGCACAGGCGTAAACCATAGGGCTATCCTGACGGCAGTTGAAAAGACTAAAAAGCCCCGCCTGAAAGACGGGGCTTGTGATATCAGCGTACAACCGATTCTCGTCTTACTTGCCGGCGGATGATTCCGGGTTCTTCGGGCGGAAGATCTTGAAGAGTTTGCGGATCGGATCGTAGTACTCGTCCACCACCCGTTCCTTGAGCGGGATGATCGCGTTGTCGGTGATGGTGATGTGTTCCGGGCACACCTTGGTGCAGCATTTGGTGATGTTGCAGTAACCGATGCCGTCCTTGTCTTTCAGGTCCAGCAGACGATCTTCCGTATCGAGCGGGTGCATTTCCAGGGCCGCGTTATAGACGAAGAACCGCGGGCCGATGAATTCCTCGTGCTTGTGGTGGTCACGCAGGACGTGGCAGACGTCCTGACACAGGAAACACTCGATGCACTTGCGGAACTCCTGGACGCGGTCCACATCGTCCTGCTGCATGCGCCAGGTGCCATCTTCGGCATCGGGTTTTCGAGGTTTGAAGGGCTTGATCTTCTTTTTGACTTCAAAGTTCCACTTGACATCGGTGACCAGGTCACGGATGGAAGGAAAAGCCTGGAGCGGTTCGATGGTCACGGGCTGGCTGGTGTCGATCGAGTCCATGCGGGTCATGCACATAAGTTTGGGCATGCCGTTGACCTCAGCGGAGCATGAGCCGCACTTCCCGGCCTTGCAGTTCCATCGACACGCCAGGTCCGGGGCGCTCTCGGCCTGGATCTGGTGCACCGCATCGAGCACGACCATGCCCTCGGTCACCTCGGTCTGATACTCGACGAACTTGCCGCCGTCCTTGTTGCCACGCCAGATTCTGAAAGTGACCTTGGGCATCACTTGTTCTCCTCGATGATCTGCTGCAGGTCTTCACGGATCGGCGGGATGGGGATGCGTTCGACCTGCATCGAGCCGTCCGGGCCCTTGCGTATCACGGTGTTGACCTTGCCTTCGTCTTCGCTCTTGTCGGGATGATCGAGGCGTGTGTGCGCGCCGCGGGATTCCTTGCGTTCCAATGCCGACCGGGCCGCCGCCTCGGAAACTGTCAGCAGGTTGCGCAGGTCCATCGCGGTGTGCCAGCCGGGGTTGTAATCACGGTTGATGTCGGCGGCGGCGTACTCGGCCCGGGCTTTGAACTGCTCCAGGTTTTCGATCGCCTCAACCAGCTCCTTTTCCTCCCGGACGATACCGACCTTGTCCTGCATCATCGTCTGCAGGTCGCTCTGGATGGTGAAGGGGTTTTCAGCCTTCTCGCCGCGATCGAACGGGGCCTCCGCCCAATGAGCGATTTGTTCGATCTGGTCCGGGTTGATCTGGCCGGCACTGTTTTCCTTTGCGAACTTCGCGGCGTATTCCCCGGCCCGCTTTCCGAAGACGATCAGGTCGCTGAGGGAGTTGCCTCCCAAACGGTTCGCACCGTGCAGGCCCGCGGCACATTCGCCGGCGGCGAACAGGCCCGGAACAGTTGACATCTGCGTGTCGGCGTCGACACGGATCCCGCCCATGACGTAGTGCGTGGTCGGTCCGACTTCCATCGGTTCCTTAGTGATGTCGATGCCCGCCAGCTCCTTGAACTGGTGGTACATGCTCGGGAGCTTCTTCTTGATGTGGGCTTCCGAGTCTTTGATGTGCTGCTTGATCCAGGCGATGTCGAGGAACACCCCGCCGTGCGGCGAGCCGCGGCCTTCCTTGACCTCCCGAACGATGCATCGGGCAACGTGGTCTCGCGTGAGCAGTTCGGGTGGACGGCGGGCGCTCTTGTCACCTACGACGTAGCGCCAGCCTTCTTCCTCGTTGTCCGCTGTGGAGCTTCGGTAGGCCTCGGGGATATCGTCGAACATGAAGCGTCGGCCTTCGCTGTTCTTGAGGATCCCGCCTTCGCCCCGCACCCCCTCGGTCACGAGGATGCCACGGACGCTCGGGGGCCAGACCATCCCGGTCGGGTGGAACTGGATGAACTCCATATCGATCAGGTCCGCGCCGGCATGATAGGCCAGCGAATGACCATCCCCGGTGTATTCCCAACTGTTACTGGTGATCTTGAAAGCCCGGCCGATCCCGCCGGTCGCCAGGACGACGGCCTTGGCCTTGAACACGAGGAACCGACCGTGTTCCCGTTCGTAGCCGAAAGCACCCACCACCCGGTCGCCGTCCTTCAGCAGCTCGATCACGGTGACTTCCATGTGGACGTTGATGCCCTGGTGAATGCCGTGATCCTGCAGGGTGCGGATCATCTCGAGGCCGGTCCGGTCCCCGACGTGAGCCAGTCGTGGGTATCGGTGCCCGCCGAAGTTACGCTGAAGGATCCGTCCGTCCTTGGTACGGTCCATGACGGCACCCCACGCTTCGAGTTCCTTAACCCGGTCGGGAGCCTCCTTGGCGTGCAGCTCCGCCATGCGCCAGTTGTTCAGGTATTGCCCACCGCGCATCGTGTCGGCGAAGTGGACTTTCCAGTTATCGCGGTCATCCACGTTCGCCAGCGCCGCCGCCATGCCGCCCTCAGCCATGACGGTGTGGGCCTTGCCCAGCAGGGACTTGCAGACCAGTCCGACGGACACGCCCGCCGCGGATGCCTCGATCGCCGCCCGCAGGCCCGCCCCGCCGGCACCAATTACCAGCACGTCGTATTCATGTGTCGTGAATTCACGCATCTTAGAACAGTCTCCAGTCGGTCCAGATGCCCATGGCGCACATCCGGATGTAGAAATCGGTGAACCCCACCCAGACCAGGCTGAACCACGCCCACTTCATGTGATTGCGGTTCAGGCAACTGATGCACTCGTAAGGCTTTTTGCCTAACGGCAGCTTGGACAGGTGATCGCTCTTGCCCCCGGCAAAGTGCCGGGCACAGTGGCAGCCGAAGGTGTATCCGCCCAGCAGGATGACGTTGAGAATCATCACCAGCGTGCCGACGCCCATGCCGAACTGGAGCTGACCGGCCTCGGCGGCCGCGGTGTAGTCCATCCCGTCCGGGGCCCACCACATGGCAACCCAAGCATCGTAAGCCAGGATGAAGATGTAGAGTGCTGCGAGAATGAAGAAGTACCGGTGGATGTTCTGCGCCA
>CAZJCN010000271.1:0-4029 GCA_964544195.1 uncultured Phycisphaeraceae bacterium
CGCCGGACGCGGTGAGCGTGTGTACCTGGCCGGGCCTGCATCACGGGCAGGTGATTGAAGCTGCGCAGGCGGGGGCTCGGGCGATCACGTGTGAAAAGCCGATGGCGCTGGACGGCAGCGAGATCGACGAGATGATCGCAGCATGCCGACAGAATAATGCACGCCTGGCGATCGCGCATCAACGTCGTTACTCGCCGGTGTTCGTCGAGGCCCGTCGTCTGATTCAGGAAGGTGTGCTGGGCGAGGTTTGGGAGGTGCAGGGCCGGATCGGCGGCGGGTGGGACATGTTCTCGTGGACCACGCACTGGTTCGACATGGCCTGTTTCCTGCTGGATGACGAGCCGGTCAGCGTGCTGGCTGGCGTGGACCACACGGGCGAGCGTCTGTATGGCCACGCGGTGGAAAATGAGTCGATCGTGATGATCGAATACGCGAAAGGCGCTCGGGGCATCTTCGCCACGACCCGCGCGGCGTCACCGATCGGCGAGGTGGTGCAGGTTGTCGGAGAAAAGGGACTGCTTCGCGTCGGGGACGGGATGGAAGCGGTGCAGGTGATCAATGACCGGGGCGTCCAGGCCTGCCCGCCACGCGACACGGAGAACCCCGGTTTCGTCGGTTTGTTCAAGGAGCTATGGCAGAGCGTGACGGACCCGTCGGTGGATGTGCGATGCGGGGTGGAACACGCCGCGACGGCGACACGCACCGCCTTGGCGGCTGAGGAGTCTGCCCGGGTGATGAAGAAGCTGGCGCTGCCGCCGACGAACCTGGGGTATGCGCCGTTGGAGGTGGTTCAGCATCCGCCGATCAAACGTCGGTTGGCGGGTAGAGCCGTTGTGCTGGCCGACCCTCATTTTGCTCCCGAGCAGGGTAAAAGCGGGCGTGACGGGGTGTGCGACGCGCTGTCGGCCTGTGGTGTGAAAGAGGTCGTCATGGTCCCGGTGGAATCGCGTGAGCCGACGGCCGAGGACCTTGCCGGGGCGGACCTGCTGGTGATTTATCACACGCAACGCGAAAGCTCGCCGACGGTCCGGGAGCTGATCGGCGGATGGATCGAGTCGGGGCGTCCGACGGTGATCGCACACTGCGGGATCGGGGCGTATTCGGATTGGCCGAAGTATCGCGAGTATGCCGGGATCTATTGGGTATGGGGTGATGAAGACCTGCCGCCGTCGCACCACCCGCATGTCCCGTGCGAGCTGCGCGTCACCCCGGACAGCGGGTTTGATCCGGGTTTTGAGTCGGCCTGGCTTCCGCGTGACGAGGTATACATGAACCTGGGTCAATGCAGCCCGGTGACGGACCTGGTTGTCGGCAAAACCGTGTCGGGCGACGCTCCGATCGCGTGGCAGTCGCAGCGGAACCCGAACGTGGCGGTCTGGGCGCCCGGGCATCGTTACGATATCTGGCAGTTGCCGGTGATGCATGACGGGCTTCGGGCCATCATCGACCGGGTGATGCCGTTCGGCCGTTCCGCAGATTGACCTGTACGTTTTTTCGACACAGACACGATCATGAAATGAAGCACCTGCATGTTACAGGATGGTTGGTGATGGCATCGATGACATGCTCCGCGATGGGGGACGGCCTATCGGTGATTGAATCCGAGGGCACGACTTCACTGAAGATGAAGGACCGGGTTCTTTGGACGTTCGTGCATCGGCCGGAGGAAGGCAAGCCTTATTTTCATCCCCTGCACACGGTGGGCGGGAGCCTGGTCACGGGTCTTCGGCCGGAGGATCACCCGTGGCACCGTGGGCTGTGGTTTTCGTGGAAGTTCATCGACGGGATCAACTACTGGGAAGAAAACCGGGAGACCGGCTTGTCACAGGGCCAGACCCGGCTGGTATCGACCGACCGGCGCGTGATGCCGGACGACCGGGTGTGTTTCACCCTGCAACTGGCCTATGCCCCGGAACATGGCGGGGAACCGGTCATGACCGAATCGCGTGAGATTGTGGTTCATCCCCCAGACGAGGACGGGTCGTATGTGATCGACTGGTGTGCGACGTTTCATGCGCTGGAGCGCGAGGTGGTGCTGGACCGCACCCCCCTGCCGGGCGAGCCGGGCGGGCAGTCTTGGGGCGGGTACGCGGGGTTGTCACTTCGGATGAGTTCGGATTTTCTCGGGGGAACCCTGCGGAATGATGTCGGCCAGGTTGATGAAGACACGTTTCGCCAACCGGCGCGGTGGGTCAGTTACACGGTGCCGGGTAAGGGATGCGTCCTCGTGATGGACCACCCGTCCAACCTGCGGTTCCCTGCGAAGTGGTACCTGGCTCCGGGCATGCCCTACATCGGCCCGGCGATCCTTCACGACGCCCCGTACACGATGGCCGCAAACAGTACGCTTTCGCTGCGCTACCGACTGATCATCGCGGACGATCCGATCGACAATCAGGCCGCGGCCCAATCCTGGCAGGCCTGGGTCGATCAGACGGGATCATCGGATACCTCCGAGGAGTGCGATTGACGGTTTTCATGAAACGTGTGCCAGCCCCGCCCCGCTGTTCGCAGGTGGGATGTGCGCCTGGCTGACACGTTGCCTTTGCTAAAAATCCGTGCAACAATAATAGAGGGCTCGGATACGGCTCGGCGGGTGGTCGGGCACAGGCACAGGAGACATGAATCGTGAAATCACAGGAACTTAAGCCCGGCATGGCGATCAACCTCGACGGGCAGGTCTGGCTGGTGACCAACATCAGCCACGTCAAGCCCGGGAAAGGCCCGGCCTACACCCAGGCGAAGCTGAAGAACCTGACCAGCGGGAACAACGTCGAAAAACGCTTCCGCTCCGGAGAAGACGTCGACCAGATCGACCTCGACCGGCGTGAGGTCGAGTATCTCTACTCCGACGCCAGCGGCGCGGTGTTCATGGATTGCGAGACGTTCGATCAGCTGACGATCCCGGACGACGTGCTCGGCGATGCGCTGCTGTATATAAAGCCCAACACCACGATCATCGGGCTGTTCTACAACGGCAACCCGATGTCGGTCGAGCTGCCGGCGGCGGTGGACCTAGAAGTGACCGACACCCCGCCGGGGATCAAGAACGCCACCGCCACGAACCAGCTCAAGGAGGCGGTGCTGGAAACCGGCCTGAAGACGCGCGTCCCGCCCTTTATCACTAACGGGCAGGTCGTACGTGTTTCCACCGAAACAGGTGAATATCTCAGCAAGGTGTGAACGCCTGAAAGACACCAACCGGAACCAACTGGCCGCGGGCTGAGTTCAGTCCGCGGTTTTGTTATGCCTGCCCAACGCAAGGATATCGGCGGGTTGCGAGCTTTATCTATTTCCCCGAGCCGGCACAGATCGACCGGAAGATCCGAGGGCGGGGTTTTTCCGTTCGGATCGGGCACGACGTGGTTTAGACTGGCGTAGGGAAGGTCAACGATCGAGGTGCCGGCTTTCGGTGCGCTGCGTGATCGAAGAGAGCATCATCATGTCGAAGCGGTTCCGAGTCATCCTGGTGTGCGTGCTTGGTCTGGCGTGGTGTCGGGTGTCAGCGCAGGTGGTGTGCGCCGACGAGGCACCGTATGCGAGGGCATACCTGAACCGTCTGCTTGAGCGGGTAGACCGGATCGGCTCAGACATGGATGCACTGACGACCGCGGCTCAGTTGTCGGCTCAGGCACTGTACAAAGGCGCGGGGTTCGGGGTGCGAGGCGATGTCGGGATGGCGCAGGAGCTGAGCCATCGGGCCGGGGCGATGATGGGCTACGACGGACGGCACGGCGAAGCGGGTGACGTGGTGTTGTACGTGCTGGGGCTGCCGAGTCGTGAGGTTGAAGACCGGGCGAAACTGGCGGCACAGTTCCGGGACGCGGCGGAGCTGAAAGCGGGCGGTTCGGTGGTGATCGGGCTGGCGTCTCGAGCGCGATTGCGCAGCTTCGGCCTGCTCGATGAGGCTCAGGAGGCCTGCACGGTCTTGATCGACAACCAAGCACCGGCGGCGGATGGTCGACTGAAAGACGCAGCCGGGCGTACGGTGGCGCCGATGGAGACGGTATTGAACGCGGTGTCGGCGTG
>CAZJCN010000272.1:0-4022 GCA_964544195.1 uncultured Phycisphaeraceae bacterium
CTAGCGTGCGAATATGAGGGCACGCAGACCAGATCACACGGCGGAAGAAGCATTTTGTCGGGTCGTTGCCGGAGATGTTCGGGCGTCGGTGTGAGCTGGAGATAGTGGATCAGGCGCGAAGCTGGATGACCGGTTGTATCGGAAGATCGGATGATCGCAGTTGGAGTTGGACTGCTATAACTAGCGGTATATGCGGATTGAGACCAAGCGGAGGATGATCGAACCAATACACAGCATAATCCCGACCCGCTTACAGTGTCGTTGACGGACCTCAGTCGTAACACGCTGTTCAACAAGCCGTATGGCGAGAACCCGTTCAACGAGTGCCTGTTACGTCTGGTAGACCGAAAAATACTGCGGGTACCAGTCTACGAAATCAACCAGACGGTAGCCCTCAACCGGTTGCTTTACCGAAATAGCTCACGATCAACGTTAAGTGTGTGTGTCGGCTGATGCGTCAGATGACGCGTCGAGGCGATCTATCCCTAGCCGAGGACACGTACAGCGATTGTCTGCTGCCTCTGTGTTTGCTCTCCGGGCTCAGTACGATCTAGCAGTCCGGGCGGACTCAATCCTCCTTAACGCAACTCAGTGTATGCCCAGTTAACGGGGAGGGGATAGGCTTTTTCGGTTCGCCTTGAGGTTCTCTAGCCAATACCTATAATAACGACGCTCATCAGCCGGGCCTGTAAGGCTTGGCAGATCAACCTTTGGAGAGGTGGCCGAGCGGCTGAAGGCAACGGTTTGCTAAATCGTCGAACTGGTTTTACCGGTTCCGCGGGTTCGAATCCCGCCCTCTCCGCTTTTTCCCCGAAAATGCCGGTTTTTCCCGGCGTTTTTGGGGTTTTTTCATGCGCAGAGCTTGGGCGTTTTACGTACTCGATTGTCTCATCGTGTCGCCCGAAATCGCATGTTTTCGTAGCCGCGACGCCCAGTTTTCCGCCCAGTCGATGACGTGATGTTTCGATGTCGTCGGTGCCTGTTGCAGCCTCTTGTTCGAGACTCGCTGACAGGCTCGGCAGAGCCTCGACAGCGGCTTCCTCATCCTCCCGGAATGAATGGGAGTAGCGGTCCATCGTCAGCTTGATCGTGCTGTGTCGGGCCAGTGCTTGGGCGGTCTTAGGGTGGACCCCGCTTTGGGCCAGGTTGGTAATGAAGGTGTGGCGAAGGGCGTGGAAATCGACCACTCGGCCCGCCTCATCCCGCCGAACAATCCCGGCCGCCTCATAGTCAGCCCGAATCATCTTCGACACGCTTTCCTTCCGGGGCATAGAGAAGGCCGGGGCGGACGGGGCCTTGGTCGCTAGATATGCCCGCAACGCCTCCACCAGCTCCGCTGTAGCGAGGCGCGCAATATGGCATTTTGAGGCGCGATATGGCACACGCTGGATGCGCACACGATAAGCGTGGCCGTCACCACGCTCGTATGAACCCGGTTGGGAATCTCACCCGGTTGCGAACATCTCAACAACCTGCCGGCGGGGATTGACGGGTCGGTGGACGTCAGATCGGCACGCACCGCCGCCGGTTTGAGGTGGCTGTATTCGTCTTTCAAAGAAGGCTCGAACGGGGTTCTCAGCCTGTTCGAGCGGCCCTTGGCGGGCGCTCCGACCTGCCGCCTTGCCAGGGCAGCGGCCGCTTAATCGCCGACCTCGGCGTTGACCGGGGTGGGCCAATAGTTCCTGGGGCATCGGTCGCCGTCGCGGTGGATCTGGGCCCGAACGGCGATACCTACACGCAATTCACCTTCACGGTCCCGGCCATTGCATTCCCGGCCAGCGGTGTTGTGGAGGTGGAGTTGAGCGGAACGAGCAGTTACGAGGGGCATACGTGGTCTTTTACAATTAGCCCGAACCTGTAGGAATGGCACCTACCATTCTTGATACGGCAAGCGAAAGGTAGACATTGACCTGCCCCCAGTTCTTGTACCAATGTCTATGTTAGTCGATCGGTGCTGGAACACACTAGCTGAGGCGGGCGGAGCGCAGCGGAGCCCGGCTCAGCTAGCTGCCACACCTCCGGGGCCGGTGGGCGGTAGCCTAGCGAACTGTGTGGCCGGACCGTGTTGTAATGCACCCGCCAACGCTCGATCAATATCTTTGCCTCATAAAGCGTATCGAACACCTCACGCTCCAGCAGTTCATTAGCCAGCTTACCGTTGAAGCTCTCGATGTATCCGTTCTCCCATGGACTGCCGGGGGGGGATGTACTGGGTCTTTACCTCTATACGTTTGAGCCAGTTACGCACCGCCTTGGCGGTGAACTCGCTGCCATTATCTGAGCGAACGTGCCCCGGTACACCACGGGTCACCATCAGCCAGGCCAGGCGTTCCAACAAATCGTCGTGATTCAGCTTCCTCGCCACGTCGATCGCCAGGCACTCCCGCGTGAACTCGTCGGGGATCGTCAGCATGCGGAAGCTGCGCCCGTCACGAGTCCGGGCATGCACGAAATCATAAGCCCACACGTGGTCCTTGTGCTCGGGACGTAGACGGATGCACGACCCGTCGTTATGCCACAGACGTCCTCGTTTGGGCTGTTTCTTCGGCACTTTCAGACCTTCCCGACGCCAGATCCGTTCCACCCGCTTGTGGTTCACCCACCAGCCCTCTTCCTAAGAACCCGTGGATCATCCGGTAGCCATACCAGCCGTACATCGACGCCAGCTCGATGATCCGCTGGGTTAGTGGCTTCTCATCGTCCCGCACGATTGGTAAGTACCGCTGCGTCGCACGCGGTGCTTCAACAGCTTGCATGCCCGCCTTTCCTCCGAAGCACCGAAGCGATCCCGCAACACCTCAACCGCCTCACGCTTCTTCCGCGAGCTCAGAAGTTTAGGGCTGCGCCCTGTTCAAGCCGTCCCTTGGCCACCTCCTGAAGCATCTGCTTGTCCAAGCTCAGTTTCGCCACCAGTTTCTTGAGCCGCGCATTCTCCTTCTCCAGATCCTTGAGACGCTTGGCCTGATCCACTTTCATCCCGCCGTATTCCTTCCGCCAACGGTAGTAGGTCTGTTCCGCCACCCCGATGTGCTTGCAGACCGCAGGCACCGCCTTGCCTTGGGCCAGCAGTACCTCCGCTTCACGCAGCTTCGTGATGATCTGTTCCGATGTGTGACGTGTCCGTGCCATAATGGCCTGCCTTTCCTGAATGCGCCCGTGATCCTGGGATTCTCCCATAAATCCTGGACTGGTTTTCAGGGGCTAGGTCAAGGCTTCTTTGAAAGCGGGTGAAGGGATTTGAACCCTCGACATTCACGTTGGCAACGTGACGCTCTACCACTGAGCTACACCCGCTGCGGTTGTGGACTCAAGATTGTAGCAATCGGGATAACAGGTTCAAGTAAGCCCGTTGCCTCTGCCCACACCGGGTATCGGCCGAACCGGCCGGGCAATTCACCCCCCGGCCCGCCCCGAATCGGAATCCTCTCAGCTTGGCCAAGGGGCGAACGACCCATAGAACCTCATTCCGGGGCATTAAAATTGTAATCATTTGTCACTAATGGACTTGTTAGGGTTCCTTGCCGGCCTGTTTTTTCGTTCCAGCTGTCGGTTGGTCGCCCGGATTTATCAGGCGGTCGGGGAGAACCCTCGGGACCCCGCTGGCTGTCCGGACGATCCGGCTCGTGCTGCACGGCGTGTTCCTAGCCTGACAGATCGGCCGGGTTGATCCCGCCGGCTTCAGACATACAATGGCGGGCCCCGCCGACGTAGCTCAGTGGTAGAGCAAGGGATTCATAAGCCCTGGGTCGCTGGTTCGAATCCAGCCGTCGGCATTGGTATGTGGGGTCGCCCCCGGCCCGGATCGCCACCTTTCTCATCACGCATGATCAGCTCCATAAGGTTTGCTTTCACCCGCTGCCGGGATGCGCAGCGGCAGGGTCGCTACGTCACGGATCAATCGATTTGGATGTGTCGGCCGGGTTGTGTCGATTCAGGGCGGCATATGTGGTTTCCTTGATGTGGGTCACACAACTTCACGCTTTTCCGGTCTGAGGCGGCAGGGACGGCTTCCGCGGGACCGG
>CAZJCN010000273.1:0-4007 GCA_964544195.1 uncultured Phycisphaeraceae bacterium
CCCAGCACATACGCGAAGATCATCGGCACAACGATTGTCGCGTCCGATTCGATCATGAACTTCGGCGTATCGACGTCGAGCTTGCCCCAGGTGATCTTCTCGTTCGGCACCGCGCCGGAATACCCGCCGTAACTCGTCGTCGCGTCCGAGGTCTGACAGAAATAACCCCAGAAACGGGTGTCCTCCTGCTTCAGGTCCTGGATCAGCATCGGCACGGCACAGATCGCAAAGTCCCCCGCGATCCCCCCGCCGACCTGGAAGAAACCGACACTCGGAGACCCGGGCCTTTCCCCAGCCATGTTCTTGCGGTACCACTCGGCCAGGTGCTGCATCTGCTCGGTCCCGGTCTTGACACAGGCGTGGTCCGGCAGCGTGCCGTTCATCACCATCGCGGTGAAGATATTGCCCGTCGTCGAATCTTCCCAGCCGGGGGAATAAACGGGGATCCCCTTCTCCGCCGCGGCAACCATCCATGACTCCTGGGGATCAAGCTGGTAGTGCTCCGCCAGCTCACCGCTGCGGATCAGATCGAACAGGTACTCGAACGGAAACTTTCGCTCTCCCTTCTCGGCCGCGTCCTTCCATCGAGCGATCAGACGGCTTTCCAGATGACGCATCACCGTTTCCGGGATACAGGTGTCGGTCACCCGGTTCATCCCACGCTCGTATAGCGCTCTCTCATCCTCAGCCGAGAGCGCCCGCCAGTTCGGGCAGTTTTCATACTCTTTGCCCGCCAATAACACGAACAGGTCTTCCTCGAGATTCGCCCCGGTGCAGGAGATGGCATGGACCTTCCCGGCCCGGATCATCCTCGCCAGGATCCGACCGAGCCGGGCGGTGCTCATCGCCCCGGCGAGACTGACCAGCATCCGACCGCCGGCGTCAATATGACGCTCATAACCCCGCGCCGCCGCCACCACCTCCCGGCTGTTGTAATGCAGGAAGTGCTCATCCATGAACCGCCGGACCTGTCCGGTGCCGTGCTCGAACGTGCCGGTCATCGACTGCGTGGGAACGGTCTGGGTCGTCATCAGTCACACCTCCTGACTCTAACTTTGGACTCGGAAAGCCGGGAAAAGGGGGCGAACATGTTACCCCAAACTCACCAGCAATGCTGGCACAGACATCACAATCCCAGCACATCCTTCATGCTGTACCGCCCGGCGGGCTTGTCGACCAGCCACTTCGCCGCACGCAACGCCCCTTTCGCAAACGTGTCACGGGTGCTGGCCTTGTGGGTGATCTGCACCTCCTCGCCCAACGTGCCGTAACACACCGTGTGCCGTCCCACCTCGTCACCAAGACGCAGCGCGTGAACGCCGATCTCACCCGGCCGACGGGGGTCCATCCCGCTGCGCCCGTGCTTGACGTCCTTGTGGATGTCTTTGCCGGTCGCTTCGCAGATCGACTTGACCAGCCCCATCGCTGTGCCGGAAGGCGCGTCCTGCTTGAAGCGGTGGTGCGCCTCGATCACCTCGATGTCGTATTCCTCGCCGAGCCGCTGCGCGATCTGACCCGCCAGCACGAACAACAGGTTAACGCCCAAGCTCATGTTCGGCGCCTGGAGCACCGGTACCTCGCGCGACGCTTCTTCAATGGCACGCTCATCGTCGTCCGTCAGCCCCGTCGTGCCGATGACCAAGGCTGTCTTCCGTTCGCGACATAGACCCACCAAACGTCCGACGGCCTGCTGCACGCTGAAGTCCACGACCACGTCAACCTCCCCCTCCAACTCCGACGTGATCGGCACCCCGATCTTCCCCAGCCCGGCCAACTCCCCGGCATCCCGGCCGAGCAGGGATGAACCTGCTCCTTCCAAGGCCGCAACCAGCCGCAGGGTTTCGTCCTCGTGCGCCAAAGCCACCAACCGTCGCCCCATCCGCCCTGCCGCACCGTGTATCGCCACGTTGATCATCTCGTGTGTCTCTCAGAAGATACTTCCTGATCCTGTCAACCGCCCCGGCCCGGACCAACCGGACCACAGCGCCCAAACTTAAGACAGCATCCCCCCACCGGCAACCCCACCGCCCCTGTCACCTGCCTTGGGGATGGCCTAACTCCTTGGATTACACTACAATAAGACTCCACCCAGGAATGTGACCCAAACGGCACTCGACGTATCCACCAACCCAACGCGAGCACGGCTTTGAGTTTCCTAGACAAGTTCAAGAGCTTCGGTAGTAAGGGCAAATCCGCGACGCAGGCCTCGGACGACGGCTTCAAACGGGACCTTCGACGGGCCAGACGATTCTTTGAACACGCCGAGACCACCGCCAACGCCAGCAATTACGATTACTCCATCGAGTGCTACATCAACGGCCTGCGCCACGACCCGGGCAACCTCGAACAGCACGAAGCCCTTTATGAGGTCGCCAAACGGCGTAAAGTCGCCGGCGGCAAGCCCGCGGGCCTGGCCGAGAAAATGAAGAAACTAGGCCCCTCGCCCATCGACCGGATGCTCCACGCCGAGAAACTCTGGGCCATGAACCCACTCGACGAATCCTTGGCGGGTGAAGCCTTCCGCGCCGCGGTTGAGGCGTTTGAAGAAACCGAGGAAGACCTGGGCTTGGGCGACGTGGCGTTCTGGATCGGCGAGATCTGGCTGCCGATGATCGGCCAGCAGAAGAAGCCCAGCGCCAAGAAATACCTGACCGCCAAGGACCTGTTCGTGCGCCTGGGCCGCTACGACAAGGCCGTCGAAGCCTGCCGCAAGGCTGCCGCGCTCAGCCCCGGCGACACCAAGATCGCCAATGAGCTGAAAGACCTTCAGGCCGAACAGATGATGGCGGAAAAACGCTACGGCGAAGGGAAACAGGGCGACTTCCGCAAGAACC
Source organism: uncultured Phycisphaeraceae bacterium (assembly GCA_964544195.1). Taxonomy (GTDB): domain Bacteria; phylum Planctomycetota; class Phycisphaerae; order Phycisphaerales; family Phycisphaeraceae; genus CAZJCN01. Next base: position 2,835 of record CAZJCN010000273.1, read on the forward strand.
TCAAGGACGCCGACCAACAGCAGGCCATCCAGCAGGAACTGGCAATCCGCAAGGACGCCAAGACCGCCGACGACATCATCGCCCGCCGGCGGGCCGAGTACGAAGAAGACCCCAGCGACCTCAACCGCCTGCTCAAACTCGTCGACGCATTGCTCGCCAAGGAAAGCGTCGAAACCGAGAAGCAGGCCATCGAGCTGCTCAAGAAAGCCTGGGAGGAAACCGGGCAGTACCGCCACCGCGTCCGCATCGGCGACATCCAGATGCGCCAGTTCAACCGCGTGCTGCGTCAGATCAAAGCCAAGCTCGATCAGAACCCCAACGACGAGGAACTCAAACGCAAGTACGAAGCCGGCAAGGCCAAACAGCTCGCCTTCGAATTGCAGGAATACACCGATCGGTGCAAGAACTACCCCACCGACATGGGCCTGCGGTTCGAGTTGGGTAAACGGCTGTTCCTCTCCGGAAAATACGACGAAGCCATCGGCGCCTTCCAGCAGGCCAAGGCCGACCCCAAGCGTCGCGCCCTGTCACACGAATACCTCGGCCGATGCTACATCGAAAAGGGCTACCTCGAAGAGGCCATCGACACCCTCGCCCAAGGCATCGAAGCCCACAAGATCCCCGACGACCGGCTCGCCCTGGAACTGCAATACCTCAAGATGGACGCCCACACCCAGCTCGCCAAGAAGAACAAAGACCTGCAGCACGCCACCGAAGCGCAGCAGATCGCGTCCAAGATCTTCCAGACAGACATCAACTTCCGCGACATCCGCCAACGCATGGATGAGATCAAGAGCCTGATCGAAGAACTGAAAAACGGTCAGGAGTAGCCCGCGCCATGCTCGCTACCGCGATCATCCCCGCACGGTTCGGCTCCACCCGCTTCCCCGGCAAACCGCTCGCCGACCAGACCGGCAAACCGCTCATCCAACACGTCGTCGAGCAGGTCCGACAGGCACGATCCGTCAAACGAATTGTCGTCGCCACGGACGACAAACGCATCGCAGACGCCGTCCAAGCTTTCCAAGGCGAAGCCGTCCTGACCCGTCCCGACCACCCCAACGGGACCTGCCGGATCGCCGAGGCCGTCGACATACTCGCTATCCCCGAGTCCGACCTGGTCCTCAACGTCCAAGGCGATGAACCCGAGATCGAACCGCATGTCATCGACCA
>CAZJCN010000274.1:0-3995 GCA_964544195.1 uncultured Phycisphaeraceae bacterium
CTAGCTATTAACATGCTTTCTCCCCTCCGCCCCGTTGTCGCTTCGGCGACAGCGGGGTTTTCTTGTTAACCGACTCGCCAGTGTTACTTGACCCAAAAATGACCAGCCCTTGTCGACCGAGAGGTCTGCAAGAGCTCTATCCCTCTCCGGTCACGGCAACATGAACGGTCCGCGTTCTCGGCCCGTCGAATTCACAGAACCAGACCCCCTGCCAAGTTCCGAGTACCAAGGCCCCACCCCGAATCAGTATGGTGACACTCGATCCCATCATCGAGGCCTTGACATGAGCGGCGCTGTTCCCCTCGCCGTGCCGATAGAAGGGCTGGCGCCAGGGAACCATCTCATCAAGCTGTTTGAGGAAATCGCGAACCACGTCGGGGTCGGCATTTTCATTGATCGTGATGCCCGCGGTGGTATGCGGCACGTAGACGATGACGCTCCCCTCTCGAACCCCGGCCTCTTCCACGGCCTGCTGGACCCGTCGGGTCAGCTCCACCATCTCGTCTCGGTGCTTGGTTTCCACCCGGATTGTCACTTGATGCGTGCTCATAGTCGCTCTCCTAGTCGCTCTCCCTGCTGTAGACGGTTCAGCGATAATACTTGGGGGAATCATAATTTGCGATACTTCATCGTTTCGGGTATGACAAGTTCTTGACCTGTATGTAAGATATCGCTGTCTCATTATCGCCTTACCAGCAGGAGACCGCATGAAACTGGCAGTCCCCAATCAATCCGGGCAGGGCGAAACGCGAGTGGCTCTGTCCGTTCAGGCCGTAAAAAAACTAGTCAGCAAAGGTGTGGAAGTCGTGGTGGAATCCGGCGCGGGTGCCGCGGCCCTGATGTCCGACCAAGCCTACCGCGATGTCGGTGCCACGGTCGTGGACCAACAGGGCGAAGCCACCCCGCAGATTTGGGCCGAAGCCGATGTCGTCGCGGTGATTCCTCCGCCCACCCAAGCGCAGGCGGAACAGATGAAGGCCGGGGCGGTGCTGATCGGCATGCTGGGTCCGCTCCAGAACCAGGACCTGATCAGGACCCTGCTGGATCGGAAGGTGACCGCGATCTCGCTGGAGTTCATCCCCCGCATCAGCCGGGCCCAGGCGATGGACGTGTTGTCCAGTCAGGCCAATATCGCCGGCTACAAGGCCGTGCTCATGGCGGCAGATAAGAGCCCGAAGCTGTTCCCGATGATGATCACCGCTGCGGGCACCATCGCCCCGGCGCGGACGTTCGTCATCGGGGCCGGGGTGGCGGGTCTGCAGGCCATAGCGACGGCCAAACGCCTCGGTGCGATCGTCGAAGCCTTCGATGTGCGTGCGGTGACGAAGGAACAGGTCCAGTCGCTGGGGGCCCGGTTCGTGGAACTGCCCACCGCGGCACAGGACGACAAGGAAACCGGCGGATACGCAAAAGAGCAGAGCGAGGAAGAACAAAAGAAGCAGGCCGAGCTGATGGCCAAACACGTCACCGGCGCCGACGTCGTCATCACCACCGCGGCGGTGTTCGGGAAAGCCCCGCCCATGCTCATCCCCGCCGACGTCGTCGCCGGCATGAAGCCCGGCGCGGTGCTGGTCGATCTGGCCGCCGATCCCAGGTCCGGCCGGGGAAACTGCGAGCTGACCAAGCCCGGCGAAGTGATCACCACCGAGCAGGGCGTCACGCTGATCGGTACGCTGAACCTGCCCGGATTGGTTCCCGGCGATGCCTCGACCGTTTACGCCAACAATATTCTCAACCTGCTCAACGAGCTGATTGTAGAGCAGGCGATCAAGATCGACCTGTCCGACGAGATTCAAAAGGGCGCGGTGATCGCGCACGACGGGCAATTGGTCAACGAGTTCGTCAAGCAGAACATGCAGGGATAACCCGCGGGCCCACAGGTTTTACGCCGGCCCCGTTTCAGACAGGAGCTTCGTATGACAACGTCGCTGATCACGCTCCTCGCTAAAACATCCGAGCACACGATGGACCCGTTTGTCATCAGCATCATCATCTTCGTGCTCGCCATCGCGCTGGGCGTGGAGGTGATTACCAAGGTGCCTTCCACGCTGCACACGCCGTTGATGTCCGGGTCCAACGCGATCTCCGGCATCACGATCGTCGGAGCGCTGCTGGCGTCGTTCAGCGAAACCTTCTTCGCCTTCGGCGTCATCCTCGGTTTTCTGGCTGTCATCTTCGCAACGATCAACGTCGTCGGCGGATACGTCGTGACCAACCGCATGCTGGAGATGTTCAAGGGCAAGGACGGTAAGTAATGCACACACTGTATGACCTCAACTGGACCGCCACCCTCGCCTTGGGCAAAGAAGACTGGCTGAACCTGGTCTACCTGCTCGCGGCGCTGCTGTTCTACATGGGCCTGAAGATGCTCGCGAGCGTCAAGACCGCCCGTCGGGGCAACATGATCTCGGCGTTGGGCATGCTCATCGCGGTCTGCGCCACGTTCTTTTTCATCACCGGATCGCAGACGATCAGCCTGATCTGGATCGCGATCGGTTTGCTGATCGGCGGCTCGATCGGAGCGGTGCTCGCCCTGCGAGTCCCCATGACCGCCATGCCCGAGATGGTCGCTCTGCTCAACGGCTTCGGCGGCATCGCGTCACTGCTGGTCGCCTGCGGTGATTACATGAACAACCGGGCCGACCCCGATGTCGCCCTCACCGCGCTACACTGGAACACCCTGCTGGCGATCGGGCTGGCGACGCTGATCGGCGGGCTGACCTTCACCGGTTCGCTGGTCGCCTACGCTAAACTGGCCGGCAGCAAGTTCATCCCCGACGCGCCGGTCCAGTTCCACGGCCAAAAACCATTAATCGGTGTCCTCCTGATCGGCGGCCTGGTCTTGTCGGGATTCATGATCGCCAAACCGGACTTCGGCTTCGGACTGATCCTCATCGCTGTGATGGCGTTAATACTGGGCGTGCTGCTGGTCATCGGGATCGGCGGGGCCGACATGCCGGTGGTCATCGCACTGTTGAACAGTTATTCCGGCGTGGCGGCGTCCATGGCTGGGTTCGTCCTGAACAACTCGGCGCTGATCATCACCGGGGCGCTGGTCGGGGCATCGGGCCTGATCCTGACCAACATCATGTGCAAGGCCATGAACCGGTCGCTGATGAACGTGCTGTTCGGCGGGGTCGGCGGCGCGGTGTCGGGCGGCGGCAAGGGGCCGCAGGGCGAGGCCAAGGCGTTCAGCATCGAAGACGCCGCGATCATCCTCGACGCGGCACGCAGCGTGATCATCGTCCCGGGCTATGGCATGGCGGTCGCCCAGGCTCAACACGCGGTCAAGGAACTGGCCCAGCAGTTGGAGAAGCGGTCGATTGATGTGAAGTACGCCATCCACCCGGTCGCGGGACGGATGCCCGGCCACATGAACGTCCTGCTCGCCGAGGCCGACGTGCCGTATGAACAACTCCTCGATCTGGAACAAGTCAACCCCATGTTCGAGCAGTGCGATGTCGCGCTGGTCATTGGCGCCAATGACGTAACCAACCCCGCCGCGAGACACGATAAGAGCAGCCCGATCTACGGCATGCCGATCCTGGATGTGGACAAGGCCCGGACCGTGTTCGTCATCAAACGGTCGCTGAACCCCGGTTTCGCAGGCATCCAGAACGAGCTGTATTTCATGGAAAACACCGGCATGATCTTCGGCGACGCCAAGAAGGTCGTCAGCGAACTGACCGCGGAGCTGGCGTCGATCTGATCCATCACCACTTGGAACGGAAAACCCGGCCAGGCCGAACAGCCGAGCCGGGTTTTTTCTTGTTCGGATCTGTCTGTATTTGGCGCCTATTCCATGGCACATGGACCATTGGGGTTCCCACACCGGCCGCAACCGCCGGGCGGAACAGCGGGTGTGTCGGGTTTGGATGAAGTGGCGGCGAACTCACTGTGGATCCGGTGTGTTTTTTTCGCCCCACAGGATTCACAGGTGATCGGATCGTCCGCCTGCCCCATGCTGCGTAAGGCTTCGGTGACATGCCCGCACT
>CAZJCN010000275.1:0-1731 GCA_964544195.1 uncultured Phycisphaeraceae bacterium
CATGAATGCGGCGGTCTTTCTCGATCGAGACAACACGCTGATCCACAACGACGGCGATCTCGGTGATCCGGATCAGGTTCGTCTGATTCAAGGGGCCGCAACGGCGGTCGCTTCACTGTGCGGGTTGGGCTATAAGGTGGTGGTCATCACGAATCAGGGCGGGGTGGCGCGTGGCAAATACACCGAGGAGGATGTTCAGGCGGTCAACCAGCGGGTGGCGGAGCTGATCGCCGCGGGGGCGAACGGGGCGAAGATCGATCGATTTTACTACTGCCCGTACCACCCGGAAGGGACGGTTCCCCGATATCGGAAGGAACACCCGACCCGCAAGCCTTCTCCGGGCATGTTGCTGGAAGCGGCGCGTGACATGAATCTGGACCTCTCACAGAGCTGGACGATCGGGGACCAGGTTCGGGACATCCAGGCGGGCCTTGCGGCGGGGACTCGAACGATCCTGCTTCGGCCTGACGCCGATCGGCTCAAGCCGTTGGACCCGTCTCAATATCCCGGCTTGAAAGAAGTGCCCGGGACCGGCGAGCGTTCCACGCCGGACTTTTACGCACGAAATCTGGTCGAGGCGGTTCGGATCGTGGCGCAGCAGCGCAAACCCGAAACCAGTGAACAGCTCCACCGCAGCGGCCCGACGCAACGAAAATGGGACGCCGCGGCGGTCGCGAAGCTTCAGCGTGAACGGCAGGCTGTGAAAGACGAGGGTGACGACACCACGTCAACGCAGACCAAGGCCCCGCCGACCACCAAGCCGGTGCGAATCCCGCCAAAATCACAGAAAGCAACCAAGCCCTTTCGGCCTTGGAATGCACCCGAGGCTGAGGTTGAATTCCCACTTGTGACTCATCCGGTGTTGGCCGAAGCCGAACAAGATAAGGCTGTCGCTGAGCCGGACGAACCTGAAACGGCCGTTCCCAACCGGGAAGCCAAAGCCGGTGCACCTGTTGTACCACAGGCTCCCACGGATCGGTCCATGGAGAGCACCGAAAGAACACTGCGTCTGATCCTGCAGGAATTACGTACCCAGCGCGGGGTGGGCGAGGAGTTTTCCTACATGCGTATCCTGGCGATCGTGTTGCAGACGATTGCCGGCGCGTGTCTTCTCGGTGCGTTCTGGCTCGGTGCGGCAGACCCGGCCGTGTTCTTGCGACTGATCGGTTCCGCCATTTTCGCGCAGTTGGCCGTCGTCAGCGCGTTGTTGTGGGACCGTCGTGGTTGAAACTGTCCTGCATGCTCCGCTGTTATACTTTCCCGGATGGATACGGCTCCAGATCCCCGCACAATCCACAGGCTGCTGGTCGTCATGCCGACATGGCTGGGCGATTGTGTCATGGCGATGCCCACGCTCAAGGCGCTTAGGGAACTGTACCCGCAGGCGCATATCAGTGCTTTGGTCGGGCACGGTGTCAGACCGATCGTGTCACCCAATCCTTATGTGGATCGGATACTGACCACACGCGAGCGACGGCGAACGGACGCGACACGCAAGCTGGCGGGGCCCATCCCCTTGGCCGCGCGTCTTTCAGCCGGGGCGTTTGATGCCGCAGTGATCCTGCCCAACAGTTTCCGCAGCGCGTTGGTGGTGGCGCTGGCTAAGATCCCACGACGGATCGGTTATGACCGTGACGGGCGGGGCATGCTGCTGACTGATCGGCTGATCCCTCGTCGCACGGATCAAGGATATGTCCCCGTTCCGACCCGGGATTACTACCTGGGCATCGC
>CAZJCN010000275.1:1831-3976 GCA_964544195.1 uncultured Phycisphaeraceae bacterium
TTGCCACGGCCAAGGTTCCGGTATTCAATCTTTCTTCAGCGGGGATGCCCCTGCGATTGCTGAAAAGTATTGTTCGCCGGGCATCTGTGATGGTAACCAACGACACCGGGCCGCGTCACGTGGCCGCCGCGATGGGAACGCCTGTCGTAACGATTTTCGGGCCGACGGACCCGGCATGGACCGAGATCGGGTTCGAAGACGAGCGGCAGGTGATGGAAAAGGTGGATTGCGGACCCTGTCAGAAAAAGCGTTGTCCGTTGGATCATCGCTGCATGACACGGATTGAGCCTGAACGGGTGTTCCAGCAGGTTTCGGACCTGATTCAGCAAACGGGGGCCGGAACGTGAGCGCCCGCCGTGACGGCCTGAACATCGCGATGGTGACCGAAAGCTATCGGCCTGATGCGGGAGGGCTGGAGCGATCCACCGCGCAGATCGCTGCGGAGTTATGTCAACGTGGCCACCGGGTCACGCTTCTTGCCGGTGCCTGTCCGGATACGGATTGTCTGCCCGGTGTGACCATCCAAGCATTGGCCAGACGCAAGGACGCTTCGGCGTTCCGGCTTTACCGGTTTTATCGCTGGGCGACCCGTTCCATGATGGAAGGGGGATTCGATACCAGTCTGTCGGTGACCAGCGCCATCCCCGCAGCGGTGATCCAGCCTCGCGGCGGCACCGCCAAGGAAACACTGCTGCGTAATATTGCGATGCGTTCATCCCGATTGTCCCGGATGAGTAAGCAATGTTCGGTCTGGCTCAGTCCCAAGCAGCAGCTCTTGTTGGCATTGGAGAAGCGGGCTTTTTCTCATCCGGGGTTGGTCAAAGTTGTGGCGGTCAGTCGGTATGTCAGTCGGCAGCTTCAGCAGCACTATGGCGTTTCGTCGGAGAAGATCGAGCTTGTTCCCAATGCCGCCGTCATGCCGGAAGTGGACGACCGCCAACGCGCTGAATGGCGTCGTTGTATCCGGGAGCAGTTTCAGGTTCCTGACTCCACGCCGGCTTTTCTGTTTGCCGCGATCAACCCCAAGTTGAAGGGGTATTCCCTGCTGCTCAAGGCATTGGCCATCCTCAAGGATCGCGGGGTGCCGGCGGTGGTGCTGCTGGCGGGGGATTTCTGGCACAGGCATGCTCGTGAAGCGGAGCAGGCCGGCGTCAGGGAGCGGGTGCGTTTTATCCGACATACGCGACGGATCGAGGCCCTGTATGCCGCCGCGGATGTAACGGTCCACCCCACCTATTACGACCCGGCCAGCAAGGTGGTGATCGAATCGCTGATGATGGGGGTCCCGGCCATCAGCACCTCGTACAATGGCGCCAGCGACTGGATCGAGCCGGTGGACGGCCGAGAGCGAGGGCGGGTAATCCGGGACATGTCAACGGCACGGCCACTGGCGGACGCGATGCAGGCATTGACCGATCCGGACACTCGCCGAGCCTGTCGGGACGCCTGCGAGGGGATTCGAGATAGCCTCTCGATGGTTCGTCATGTGGATCACTTGGAACGGATCCTTTTGGAATCGGCGCGATCGAATCCGTAAACCCATTGGTAACATGGGTCTAGGGCGTGTATAGGTGTAGGCGGCATCCGGGAAGGACAGGGGGGCTTTTACACATGGATTTGCATTGCAGGCAGGAATAAATCTATACTACGCGGCTCGTAACACAGGATAACCCACACCGGAACGGCCAGTTATGCCTACGATCAACCAACTCGTCCGTAATCCTCGGCGTACTCCCAAGGCGAAGTCCAAGGTCAAGGACCTGGATGCCTGCCCTCAGAAGCGGGGCGTGTGCCTGCAGGTGAAGACCGTCACCCCCAAGAAGCCGAACTCCGCGCTGCGTAAGGTCTGCCGTGTTCGGTTGTCGAACGGTAAGGAAGTTACGGCGTACATCGGTGGCGAGGGGCACAACCTTCAGGAGCACAGCATCGTGCTCGTTCGCGGCGGCCGTGTCCGTGACTTGCCCGGTGTGCGTTACCACGTCGTCCGCGGCGCGCTGGACTGCTTGGGGGTGGATGGTCGTAAGCGCGGCCGATCGAAGTACGGCGTGAAGAAGTCCAAGTAATCAGTCAGACCGAATACACGTTTCATCCCGTTTGTCGGCAAGTAATCGCCGGGTTGTGTTGATCCGGCGGTGAACGATGAGG
>CAZJCN010000276.1:0-3961 GCA_964544195.1 uncultured Phycisphaeraceae bacterium
CTACGCCATCCGGCGAGCGGGCGCCGACCTGATCGTCACTTACTTCGCCCCGGATTTGTTGGATTGGCTGGGCGAATAAGGCGACGTGGCCAAGTCAGTGTCGTCGTCATTCATCCTTTGTCAAAGCCATACTCGCCCCACCGCTGATCGACCAGTGATTTGATGTGGGGGTCCATGGAAAGGATGTCTGGGAAGTCACGGACCGGGTGGCCGTGGACCTCTTCGCCGGGGATTTTTCGCGTGGCGTCCAGGCCGATCTTATGCCCGGCACCGAGTCTCGGGGCGGCATGGTCGAGGATATCCAACGGCCCGTTGACGATCTCAATATCCCTGCCGGGGTCGACATTGGCACACAGGTGGAACAACACCTGTTCGTGATCGTGCACATCGACATCATGATCCACCACGATGATCATCTTCGTCCAAGCCATCTGTCCCGCGCCCCACACGGCATGCATGACCCGACGGGCCTGCAGCGGGTACTCCTTGCGGATCTTGATGAACGCGCAGTTATGAAACGCGCCGAACATCGGCAGATCGTAGTCGATGATGTCGGGGATCAAGGTCTTGAGCAGCGGCAGGAACAGGCGTTCGGTCGCTTTGCCGAGGTAGTAATCCTCCTGCGGCGGGAGACCGACGATGGTGGTCGGATAGACCGCGTTTCGCCGGTGGGTGATCGCGGTGGCGGTAAATACCGGGTAGCGGTCGGGCAATGAATAGAAGCCGGTGTGATCGCCGAACGGACCTTCAAAGACTTCGTGGTCGTGTCGCAGATTGGGTGACTGGGTGTTGCGGGGGTCGTATCCGGGCGGGCCGGCCTGCGTGCTGACGTATCCTTCGATGACGATCTCAGCGTTGGCGGGAACGTGCAGGTCGATGGTCCTGCACCGAACCAGCGGGATCGAGCCGTCATTCAGGAAGCCTGCGAACAACAATTCGCTGACTCCGGGGGGCAGTGGCGCGGTTGCGGCATACGGGAGGACCGCCTCCCCGCCCAACACGATGGCACAGGGCATGCCGGGGACGTCCGGCTGATCCTTGAGTCGCTCTTTCCAGGCGCGCCAATGCCGAGCGCCGTCGTGGTGCATGTGCCAGTGCATCGCGGTGTGATTTCGATCGATCAGCTGGGCACGGTACATCCCGATGTTGCGGGACGGACGCGGCGTGCCGTCGGGCTTGCCGGCATCGTCGGGATGGATGGTATACATCCCGGCGAGGGTGATGAACCGGCCTTGCCCTTCCGCGGTACCGGCCTGTTCGGGCGAAACGGGATAACCACACCGTCGCGGGTCGCCGTCATTGGGCCAGCACTTGATGATCGGCAGATCGAACAGGTTTACGTCGTTGCCGGTTTTGACTACTTCCTGACATGGGCCGTTTCTGACCACTTTGGGGGCGAAAGAAGCGATCTTCGCCAGCTCCAATCCTTTACGGACTTTTTCCATCAGGCCGGTCGGGGGTTCGGGCTTGACCAAGGCTTCGACCTTCGCGGCCAGCGATTCAAATCCGCCCGCTTCACAGTCCAGCGCCATCTCCACTCGACGATAGCTGCCGAATGCGTTGATCAACAGCGGGAACTTCGCCCCTTCGACGTTTTCAAACAGCAGAGCCTTACCGCCAAGGTGATGGTGCTGAGGGTCGAAGCCTTTCGCGTGTTCACTGGCTCGTGCTGCCGGTGATTTGCTTATGCGGTCGGCGATTTCCGTGACTTCGAGCAACGGCGAAACCAGGACGTTGATTCGGTGCAGTTCACCGGCGGATTCCAAAGCCTTGATAAAGTCCTGAAGGTTGCCGTAATGCACGGGGTATCCTTTCACGTGCCCATGTTGTGTGTCGCTGGTCGTTGGCAGAAGCCTTCACCGTCCGAGCTCTCGACCCCTCGCCTCGGCGGCTTTGATCGCGTCGGAGATGACCTGAACGAGGTTGTGCTGATCCATATGCCCGATCGCGGCGGCGGTGGTGCCCCCGGGGCTGGTGACCTTTCGGCGCAACTCGGCGGCGGGGTCGGGTGAATCGGCCAGCATTCGGGCTGCACCGAGGATGGTCTGCGATACCAGGAGTCGGGCCTGCTCGCCAAGCCCCAGTTCCGTGGCGGCTTTTTCCATTGCTTCGGCCAGGTAATACACGTAGGCCGGGCCGGAGCCGGACACCGCGGTGATCGCATCCATCAGCTCTTCACTGACTGCTACCACCTTGCCCGCCGCACCAAACAACTTCATTGCCAGTTCTTCATCACCGGGCTTGGCGCCATCACCGACCGTCAGGCCGGACATCCCCAGCCCCACCATCATGGGTGTGTTCGGCATAACACGAATAACACGAGCCGGCCGACTTAAGGTTTCACACAATTTACCCGTGCTGATCCCCGCCATGATCGAGATCAACACCTGATCGTCACTGACATGTGAGGCCAACTGTGTCGCGATCTCGGGCCAGACCTGCGGTTTGATCGCCAGCATCACCTGCTGGCTGGACTCGGCGACGTGTGTGATGTCGTCCACCGCTTCGATTCCAAGCCCGGCAAAAAGCTCGCGCCTGGCCTGTGACGGATCGGAGGCGATCATCTGATCGGCGGCGAGCACATTCTCACGAAGTGCGCCGCGAGCGATCGCCTCGGCCATGTTCCCGGCACCGATGAATCCCAACCTGTACCGCCGCATCTTCATTCACCTTCTGCCTGCAACGTCTGTTTACGAACCGATTCCCATTCGTCCCGAGTCTGTTTGGCGCCTTGAAGCATCCGTCGAATCGCAATCCGATCCATACGGGCGACCGCCTTTCTGAAGCGAGCCAGTTCCTGCTCCAGTCGTTCCGTAGCTTCGATGACCGCCGACTGATTCGCTTCGAATATATCCACCCAGACATCCGGATCCCCGGAAGCGATCCGGGTCGTATCCGAAAAACCGGTGGATGCGATGCTCAAAGCGTCTCCACCATCGGCCGACGCCAGCTTGACCAACAGCGCGGCGACCGCGTGTGGCACATGGCTGACTTCGGCCACACATCGGTCGTGCTGGACCGGGTTCATGTGGATCACACGCATACCCAGGTACTGCCAGAGATTCTCGACCAACGACAGCGCCTCGATGTCGGTTTCGTGCTCAGGGGTGATGACACAGGGTTTACCCTCGAACAGGTCGGCACACGCGGCTTTGGGGCCGTGCTGTTCACTGCCCGCCATCGGGTGAGAGCCGACGAAACGCTCGATTGAGGGCAGCAGGTTGCGGGCCAACGCACACACACTCGCCTTGACCGATCCGACATCAGTCACCACCAGCGACGGGTCGTCACCGACGGCTATCTTGCTGAAAATCTCCTCGAAATGGCCCAGTGGCGCCGCCACCACCGCCAGGTGCCGCTGTCCCTGATCACCAGCTCTGGCTTGCGAAAGTGCCTCAGCGGTGTTGACGGTCAGGTGATCGAAACACCCCAGATCCCGGGCCTGATCGAGGGTTTCGATACGCCGCCCGACACCCGCAATACGACCGCTGTATCCTTTGGCACGCAGCGCCAACGCCAGGCTGGCCCCGAGTAATCCGGTCCCGACAATGGTCACCTGCTTGACATCGAACATCGGCTTGTCCCTCAGTTAAACCAGCGGGTAAGATCATAGCTTACAAACGTTCCCTGTACCCGCTGAGTAAATCAGCGAATCGGGGCTGACTCGCGGACCGAAGGATAGCAAACATGACCGCTTTGAACGCCTACGCGGGCAACTACGAACTGGAATTCGAACGGCCATTGATCGCACTGGAGAGGCAGATCGCCGACCTGGAGCATCAGCACCTCAGTGCCGGTTCGGTCCAGCCGGGCGTCGACCTGCGCGCGGAGATCCGCAAGCTGCGTCAATCACACACGGCGATGCTCAAGAAGATTTACGCCAAGCTCCCGGCCTGGCACACCGTGATGGTCGCACGCCATCCCGGCCGCCCGCAGACCATCGACTATATCAACGCCTTCG
>CAZJCN010000277.1:0-3950 GCA_964544195.1 uncultured Phycisphaeraceae bacterium
CTTGGCCGGGTCCAGCCCACGGATCATCAGGGGGAACACCCCTAACCCACACGCCAGGCAGGCCAACAGACCCGCAACAAACGCAGCAGCAACCGTCGTCCACAGCAAAGCCAAGCCTCCCGATCACGCCCGTCAATCATCCCGAGCTATCGGATACAGCTTAACCGGAAATTGGCCAGCGGACTGTGGGTAGATTTACACGAAGGCGCTGAAGTCCACCTCGATAGTGAACTGACAGCTCGCTCCCTAAATCGCTGAACCGCCTCGTTCGCCTGTACGGATCCGGATGCATTCCTCCAACGGCAGCACAAAGATTTTTCCATCCCCGATCGCGCCGCCGTTATGCTTCGCGGCCGATAGGATCGCGTCAACCGTAGACTGAACGAACTCATCATTGACCGCGATCTCGATCCGAACCTTGGGAAGCAGACTGGGCTTGACCTCCTGACCCCGGTACAGGTCCGGGTCTTCCGCCTGGCCATGCCCCGTACATCGACTGACCGTAATGCGGAAGATCTCGTGGTCAATCAGGGCGTGATGAACCTCGTCGAGTTTATCAGGCTGAATGATGGCAATAATCAGTTTCATGAGTCTGTATCCTTCCGCGCGGGATATGACACCGCGCATGAATGCGTGTCAAAGAAATCAGTTCAAGTTCAACATACCGAAGCCGTGCTCACCGTGCAGCGCGTGGTCCATGCCAGCCATTTCGTCTTTATCGCTCAGCCTCAGTCCGACCGTCTTGTCGACTAACACCACCAGCAGCAGGCTGACCACACCGGCATAGATCACACTGACCCCCACACCCTTGACCTGATACCACAACTGGGTTGCAAAGCCGTGCTCCGGGATTTCACGCAACACGAACGCCAGCCCGATCGCTCCGACGATCCCGGCCACACCGTGGATCCCGAACACGTCCAGCGTGTCGTCGTATCCAAGTTTACCCTTGAGAAGCACCGCGCCATAACAAAACAGCGATGCAATCACCCCTAACACGATCGCTCCATAAGGCGGAACGTCCCCGGCTGCGGGGGTGATCGCAACCAGACCCGCAATGATGCCGGACACCAGGCCCAGGCTCGTGGCTTTACGGTGGTGCAGCGCTTCAATGATGACCCATGTCAACGCCCCCGTGGCCGCTGCAATCTGAGTTACCGTCAGTGCCTGAGCGGTCTTCAAACCACTGGATACCGAGCTGCCGGCATTGAACCCGAACCACCCGACCCACAATAGTCCAGCCCCGATCATGGTCATCACAAGATTGTTCGGATGCATCGCGGTTCGTGGATAACCCCGACGTGCCCCTAAGTACAACGCACAGACCAAGCCCGCCACACCCGCAGAGATGTGAATGACCGTACCGCCTGCGAAGTCGATCGCCTCACCGGTCAGGAACCCGCCGCCCCAGACCCAATGGCACAAGGGGTTGTAGATCAACAAGCTCCATAATGCGATGAAGATGCAATAGCCCCGAAACCTGACTCGCTCAGCAAACGCCCCGGCAATCAGCGCCGGCGTGATGATCGCGAACTTGCCTTGGAACATGGCAAACACCAGGTGCGGAATCCCGTCCATGTATGCCCGGGGGCCGTGATCAATACCCTTGAGCAGGACAAAATCCGGGTCCCATCCGAACCAGCCACTCAACGTGGTCGGGCCGAAACACATGGCATAACCGCAGACCACCCACAGCACGCCGATGATCGCCATGGCTGCAAAGCTGTGCATCATCGTGCCCAGCACGTTCTTGGTCCGCACCAGCCCGCCGTAGAACATCGCCAGACCCGGGACCATCAGCAACACCAGCGCGGTCGAGACCAGCATCCACGCGGTTGTACCGGTGTCGATTACCGGCTCCGCCATTCCATCCTGCCCCAGCGCGGGAGACACGGCTGAAAGCAACCCTGCCAGACCCAAACACACGGGCACCACACGTTGAATTTTCATGAGTCACAAGCCTCCAAGTGGTTTATGTCTGTCTTTTGAGCGCGCATGAAAAAGCGAGCTCCAGATATGCCTCTATCAAAAGGCATACCAGACACGCCAAACAAATTAAGCGGTTGACATCGCTACACTTGTATTTAGATGTGGAACGTGGAATCTGTGCATAGAAATTAGGCAATCCCTTGTCTCGTCCCGGATTTGCCTAATTATTAAGCGGACCAATGACCCCTGTATGCCACCTTATCCACGAGCCAATGCACCCATCGGATCCCAAGGTGGCAGAACGATAGGTTCGAGTTCACACGCTTCCTGCAATTCGCTCGACAGCATGTCCCGGTGGATCGCCACCTCGAACACGTACTCATCGAACCACGAATCGTTCATGACATAAAAGCCCTTCCGGCCGTTCTCATCTCCCCAACTGTTCTCCACACGCCACCGCCGGGGGTGGCCTTCGTCCGTCACATCCACACCTGTAAACAACATGGCATGAGTCATCAGCGACTGGTGATAGATCAGGCGATGCGCTTTGTCGTGCTCAAATCGTGTCTGATACACCCCTTCGTAATTAAACAAATTCGCATCCCACAGCCCCAGGTCTCGACGCATCATCTTGCCGACGTCGCATCCCATCCAGACCGGTTCGCCGCCGACCAGGGTTTTCATCGTCAGCGTCTTCATGGTCTCGATATCCACGTTCAAGTATTTCACCTGCTCGCCGCCGACCACGTTCCCCAGGTGCGCCACGGTGAACGTTCGACCGACCGGGCTGGTCGGGCGTGGATCGTGAACCAAACAAACATACTCATCCAACGGGAGGGTGCAGTACAACTTTGCGAAATCGATCGGCGTCATTTCGCCGTCTCGATGAAATCGCTTGTCTTCGTCTCGCCACTGCCAATCAAAACGCTGCGGGGGTGTCCCCAAGTGGATACACAGCACGCGATATACCGTTTGAATAATCGAGTGTTTGGCCTCCGCTAGTGTGTCGGATGACTCGCCCTTTGATGCCAGCGTCCGCAGTTTAGCCGCGCCTTCACGCAGGATGTTCAACAGGATACTGTTCATCCGTCGGGTGTTGGATGAGCTTTCCGACTCCGGCATCACCGACTTGGGTACCAGTCCGTGTTTGCGCACGATATTGACGAACATGTTCCACTGCCCGCCATCGTCAAGCGGACGATCCAACAGGTACGCCACCACGCGGTCGTCAACCTCCCGGTCGGCTGTGGCGAGGATCTGCTCCAGAAAGTAGTTGGCACGTTCGAGCTTGTCCCAGAACAGCGTGTAGTTCTGACTGAACTCGAAGTTCTTCAACTTCATCTTCTTCATCGCGCCAACACGGATCAGGTTCAGGCCCGCAAAACACCAGCATCGCCCCGAACTTTTCTGGTTGGTCACCTCCCAGTCATCCAGATGATGGCTGAAGGTGTGATCCGTGCTCGTCACTACCTCCCGGTTCAACGCCACGTCGTCCACCGACGTCTGCGTCACCGCGTTCTGCATCAACTTGTTGCGAGGGTCTGCCTCAAAATCACGACGTAGACCCGCCAGAACCGATTCATCCAACCCGCCCGATTCAGAAGGACACGATACTTCGGAAGAGATGCTGGACACGCCTGGCTCCTTGGATTCCCAGTCGACTGGATGTGCCACCAATATAACAGCCCCAAACAACACCTGCCCGATCAATATTGTCGGTACACAACCAGATGACGCGCGCAATTTCGGTCAGCATCACGGCACGCGATGTCAGGGGCGGAGGGCGGGGTTGAAACCTCGGATAAACTAAACAAGCATGCCGGAGAGGTTCTCCAACCCGACCCGGGCGGATTCCATCGGGCTTTGCTTCCAATTGCTGTCCTGCTCAACGATCAGGTATTTCACACCACAGGATTCAGCCGCACCGATCAACGTGTCGAAATCCAGCACACCGGTGCCGACCTCGGCAAAGCCTTTTTCAGGTGTATCGTCCATGTCCTTGACATGAAGCAGGGGAAGCC
>CAZJCN010000278.1:0-3919 GCA_964544195.1 uncultured Phycisphaeraceae bacterium
CCGAAGCGATCGCAAGAAAAACCGCGGTGATCAGTGCGCTGGAACTGCTCAGCCCGGCCGCCCGCGGCAGATCACTGGTCATCACGATATCACACCCGGTCAGTTGGCCCGACGTTACAGGTGGAAAGTTACGAGCGTACCGCCGGGCGACCGTCATCGGGTAGTTGGTCCAGTCACCTGACAACGGTGTCAGCTCCGGGTCGATCGGAAATGAGGCTTCAAGACTCTGTTCCGGGTCCACGATGCGGATACGTGAGTCCTGCCTTGGTGAAACCAGCAGACAGATGCCCTGTTCCGTGGCGCATGTCAGGCTTTGACCGCCGGCATAATCCACGTGCTTGCCCAGCACCTCGATCCGTCCGGGTACAAAAAACGGGATCGGCTCGCTGCCGTGCGGATTTATCCGGCGAAGCACACCCGTCAACTGGTTGAATTGTTCCTGGGTATCACGTGCCACACTTCTGCTGCGACATGGCTGCAGCCAGATTGCCGGGTCGTGAGTGCGATCGGCATGGCTCATCAATACAACACCTCCCGGTCGGCGAGCAGGGCTGCGACCGGTGTGACATCCCGACGGGATGACAGGTCCAGCACAGGCGACTTGCAGCGGATCACCCGGAAACGCTCGCCTAGCTGATCAATGCAATACTGTGCCGCATCCGTCACTTCGTATTCACCACGCGGCGACTTGGGAATGCGCCGACATGCGGTAAATATTCTCGGTGTAAAACGCCAGCAGTTCATGCTCAGGTACACAGGCTCACCCAGTTCGGCCAGTTGATCCGGGGTCGGCTTTTCAATCACCCGTCGCAGGTAGTCATCGGGGCCGATGTCCGCCACGGCAAACTTCATCAGACGCTCGGCGGGGATGTTGCTGCCGGCCAGCATGCCTTCCCGTTCGAACGCCGCCAGCCCCGGCCCGCTTAATCCACGCAAGGCGCTGACCGCATCGTATGGGTAATGATTGTCGCTGTTGATCATCAGAAAATCATCGTCCCCGACAAATGCCTCGGCCGATGCAACCGCGTTGGCGGTGCCCAATGGCTCCGGTTGGACCGCGTACTCGATCGTCATCCGTTTTGGAGGTGACTGTCGGTCGTAATAGTCACGGACGTGTTGATGGTTCGGCCCGATCACCAGGCACACCCGCGTGTATCCCGCCTCGGCCAGTTCGGTCAGGACGTAATCCAGAAACGGACGATGGATCGGGATCAACGCCTTGACGCCCGTATCCGCCACCTGCGCCTGCTCTGCGGTCAGCCTTGCTGATTCATCCTGCCGACGCATCCGCGTGCCCAACCCTCCCGCCAGGATCACCGCCTTGTCCACATCAACCTCCGCGCTTGATGACCATGATGTTGTGTTCTTTATCTCGGTCTTCTATTTGATGAGTGAACACAACTTATTCGCTCCGGGTGTCCTGAACGGGTTGGTCGTGAATATGAAGGCTGGCCCGCAGATCGTGTCGGCCCGTCCGTTCATCCCACAACCCCGGGTTCGCCAGTTGTATCGCATAAGCCGGTCTGTCGCGCAGCGTCGGTTCCGGATCAGGCATGGCCAGGTACAGACGATACATGCCCTCGACCATGTCGTTCGGCAATGACAACAAGGTCTCCATCACGATCGGTGCGCCGGGCAGCCAGTCTCGAGCTTCGGCTGGGATCGGGATCGTTCGTGTTTCCCCCGTGGCCGAATGAACAAGCACCAGTTGCACCAGCCGGGGATTGCAGGGCGCGGCAAAGCCGGTGTTGATCAACTCCATCCGGATGGGAAGTTCGCCCCCGGCCGTCGCGTCGCCGGGCACCTCCAGCGACACGAGTGACAGGCGATAGCCCAGCCGATTACGCACTTCCTGGAAAAACCCGTCACTCCGCCATTTCTCGATCACTTCGGGGTGGTAGCCGAGGTTCAGATATGTGAAATGCAGTTTCTCCAGTTCCGCCCGGGCGTTGTCCGGCTCGGCAAAACGGGTCAGGGCGCATGTCTCGCCGCCCATCGGGACGTACCGGGTTTCCTTGAAAAGGTAGGCTTTTTCTTTTTCGATGTTTTCATACGTGCCCACATCGGTGTCGCTGGAGATAAAGCAATCGTTGTGGTGGCCGATACGCGCGATCGGGGTATCCGTGAACGCCTGTTCGCGCGTCAATGGCACATCGTGTCCGAGGATCATCCACTTCTGACGCGGCGTGCGGAGCTGTACCGTGCGAGAGGCCGGGAGGATATCCAACCAGGCATCGACGATCCGCTTCGCATGATCCGGTTCACTCAGATCATTCATCGAGGCATGCCATTCTCCCCACGCGCCGACGAACCCGGCCTGTGCGGTCAGGATCACGTCGGCGTGACGACGCACGATAGGTTTGAGTTGTTGCATGTGTGTCATCACGATGTCAATCGGGGCATCCGGCTCACCGATGGCCTGTGAATAGGCGAATCGCAGAACACACTTGACCCCCGCCCGGCGCATCACGGAAAAGTCATGATCGATCATCCCCAGCTGCGCTTCACTCAACGGGCGATCGCGGAAGGTCTTGAGGTAATACATCCGAAGGATCAGCGACAGCCCTTCTTCACGCATCTGTTTCAGAGCCGATTCGTTCAGCGGGTTTTGCTCGGCCTGGCTGGTGAACTGTTCATACAAACCCCGTTCAGGGTTCACGAGGTTGCGTCCGTCATCAGCCGGATAGGTCTGGACGCCCGCCTGCACCGGTTGGATCAGCCAGACCAGCCCGATGCATCCCAGCACCGATCCCAGAAGCCAAAGATTGCCTCTTCGCCAATTCCGACGGGGTTGCCTGTGCAGCATTGCCCACCTCCTGCGGGGATGACCGTACCATCAACTTGTATATACAACTAGATAGTTTATGGGAATCTTCTCCAAGCGTCAATATGCTTATTGATTAATTGATTAAAAGGATGTAGCCTGTTTAAGTGCTCAACTTGACAATACAAGTAAGTCTGTTTGTGTGGAGTAATCATAGTCAGCTGATGCGTCCGTCATCGGTTAAGTGGGGGGCGTTGCCCGCGGGAAGGGCCTGATATGCTGTGGACTCCTTTCGTGTTGTCTTGCGTGTGGTAAGGACAGGGGTTGCTTGATGACATTTCTTGACTGGTCGATCGTCGGGCTTTACGTGCTGATAGCCTTGGTGCTGGGTTTCGTCTTTGTCCGCAAAGCCTCGCACAATACGACAGACTTCTTCGTTGCAGGTCGCACGCTGCCCTGGTGGGTGGCCGGGACATCTCTGGTGGCGACGACATTCTCCACCGACACGCCGTTGTTCGTTGCCGGGCTGGCGCGCAATGAGGGGATCCATGGCAACTGGTTCTGGTGGGCGGCAGCGATCGGACAAACCGCCACGATCTTCTTCTTCGCCAAGCTCTGGCGTCGGACCAAGGTGCTGACGGAAGTCGAGTTCATCCAGTGTCGTTACGATGCGTCGCCGCAGCGTTCTGTGCTGCGTGTCTTCAAGGTGTTGTTCGATGGCGTGATGTTCAACTGCGTGGTCATGGCTTCGGTCACGATCGCAGCCACCAAGGTCGTGCAGGCCGTGATGGGGCTGGGTGACGACCCGGTGTTTGCTCCGCACCTGTTCGGGTCGGCGGAACCTTGGTTCACCGTGACGGAGACCGGCGCGGTTCTGCTGGTGTTGGGTTTCTGTGCCATGGTCTATTCGATGGCGTCCGGGTTGTACGGCGTGGTCTACACCGACTTGGTTCAATTCGGGCTGGCGATGTTGGGAACGATCTGGCTGGCGGTGGTCTCCTTCAGCCGAGTGTCTTCACAAGGCGGCTTCGTGGAGCAGATCCAGGCCAGCCCCGCGTACCACCCCGACAAGAACCTGCTGAGCTTTTTCCCGGACCTGACGTCGTTTGATCTGGTCGTGTTCACGTTTCTGACGTACATCTTCGTGGTGTCCTG
>CAZJCN010000279.1:0-3918 GCA_964544195.1 uncultured Phycisphaeraceae bacterium
CTACGCCATCCGGCGAGCGGGCGCCGACCTGATCGTCACTTACTTCGCCCCGGATCTGTTGGATTGGCTGGGCGAATAAGGCGATGTGGCCAAGTCAGTGCCGTCGTCATTCATCCTTTGTCGAAGCCATACTCGCCCCACCGCTGATCGACCAGCGATCTGATGTCGGGGGCCATGGAAAGGATGTCTGGGAAGTCGCGGACCGGGTGGCCGTGGGCTTCTTCGCCGGGGATTTTACGCGTGGCGTCAAGGCCGATCTTGTGCCCGGCACCGAGCCTGGGCGCGGCATGGTCAAGGATGTCCAACGGCCCGTTGACGATCTCGATATCCCGGCCCGGATCGAAATTGGCGCACAGATGGAACAGTACCTGTTCGTGATCGTGCACATCGACATCATGATCGACCACGATGATCATCTTCGTCCAAGCCATCTGTCCCGCGCCCCACACGGCGTGCATGACCCGGCGGGCCTGAAGCGGGTACTCCTTGCGGATCTTGATAAACACGCAGTTATGAAACGCGCCGAACATCGGCAGGTCGTAGTCGATGATGTCGGGGATCAGCGTCTTGAGTAGAGGCAGGAACAGGCGCTCGGTCGCTTTGCCCAAGTAGTAATCTTCCTGTGGGGGCAGACCGACGATGGTGGTCGGGTAGACCGCGTTTCGACGGTGGGTGATTGCAGTAGCGGTAAACACCGGGTAACGGTCGGGCAGCGAGTAGAAGCCGGTGTGATCGCCGAACGGGCCTTCAAAGACTTCGTGGTCATGTTGGAGTGCAGGCGCCTGGGGAGCACGGGGGTCGTACCCGGGCGGGCCGGCCTGCGTGCTGACGTAGCCTTCGATGACGATCTCAGCGTTGGCGGGGACGTGCAGGTCGATGGTTTTGCACCGAACCAGCGGGATCGAGCCGTCGTTGAGGAAACCGGCGAACAGCAGTTCGCTGATGCCTGGCGGCAGTGGCGCGGTCGCGGCGTAGGGCAAGACCGCCTCACCGCCCAACACGATGGCGCATGGCATGCCGGGGGAGTCCGGTTGATCCTTGAGCCGATCTTTCCAGGCACGCCAATGCCGGGCGCCGTCGTGGTGCATGTGCCAGTGCATGGCGGTGTGATTGCGGTCGATCAGTTGGGCACGGTACATCCCGATATTGCGGGACGGCCGTGGCGTGCCGTCGGGTTTCCCGGCGTCGTCTGGATGGATGGTGTACATCCCGGCTAGGGTGATGAACCGGCCTTGCCCTTCCGCGGTGCCGGCCTGTTCGGGTGACACGGGATATCCGCATTGGCGCGGGTCGCCATCGTTGGGCCAGCACTTGATGATCGGCAGATCGAACAGGTTGACGTCATTCCCGGTTTTGACCACTTCCTGGCACGGACCGTTTCGGACCACCTTGGGAGCAAACGAAGCGATCTTAGCCAGCTCCAGCCCTTTGCGGACTTTCTCCATCAGGCCGGTCGGGGGTTCGGGCTTGACCAAGGCTTCGACCTTCGCGGCCAGCGATTCGAACCCGCCTTCTTCACAATCCAGCGCCATCTCCATCCGGCGATAGCTGCCGAAGGCGTTGATCAATAGCGGGAACTTCGCCCCTTTGACGTTTTCAAACAGCAGAGCCTTGCCGCCGAGGTGGTGATGATGCGGGTCGAAATGTTTTGCGTGTTCACTGGCTCGTGCCGCCGGGGATTTGCTTATGCGGTCGGCGATTTCCGTGACTTCGAGCAACGGCGAAACCGGGACGTTGATTCGGTGCAGTTCACCGGCGGATTCCAAAGCCTTGATAAAGTCCTGAAGGTTGCCGTAACGCACGGTGGTGTCCTTTCACGTGCCCTTGGTTGTGATATCGCTGGTCGTGAGGCCATCACCGCCCGAGTTCGCGTCCTCTGGCCTCGGCAGCCTTGATGGCGTCTGCGATGATCTGTACGAGGTTGTGTTGATCCATGTGGCCGATCGCGGCGGCGGTGGTGCCCCCGGGGCTGGTCACCTTTCGGCGTAACTCGGCGGCGGGGTCGGGGGAATCGGCCAACATCCGGGCAGCGCCGAGGATGGTCTGCGATACCAAGGTGCGGGCGTGCTCGCCCAGTCCCAGCTCCGTAGCGGCTTTTTCCATCGCCTCGGCCAGGTAGTACACATAAGCCGGGCCGGAGCCGGACACCGCGGTAACAGCATCCATCAGCTCCTCGCTGACCGCGATCACCTTGCCCGCAGCCCCAAACAATTTCATCGCCAGCTCTTCATCGCCGGGCTTGGCGCTCTCGCCAACCGTCAGGCCGGACATACCCAGTCCCACCATCATGGGGGTGTTCGGCATGACGCGGATGACACGGGCCGAGCGTCCCAGTGATTCACACAGCTTCGCGGTGCTGATCCCCGCCATGATCGAGATCAGCACTTGATCGTCGCCGACATGCGCCGCGACCTGTGTCGCGACCTCGGGCCAGACCTGCGGCTTGATCGCCAGCATCACCTGCTCGCTGGACTCGGCAACGTGTGCGATGTTGTCCACCGCTTCGATCCCAAGCCCGGCAAAAAGATCGCGTCTGGCCTGGGATGGATCAGAGGCGATCATCTGCTCGGCAGCCAGCACATGCTCACGAAGTGCGCCGCGGGCGATTGCCTCGGCCATGTTCCCCGCACCGATGAATCCCAGCCTGTACCGCCGCATCTTCATTCACCTTTTGCTTGCAACGTCTGTTTGCGGGCCGTTTCCCATTCGTCCCGAACCTGTTTAGCGCCTTGAAGCATCCGTCGAATCGCGATCCGATCCATACGAGCGACGGCCTTTCTGAAGCGAGCCAGTTCCCGCTCCAACCGATCCGTGGCTTCGATGACCGCTGACTGGTTCGCCTCGAATATATCCACCCAGACATCCGGGTCCCCCGAGGCGATCCGGGTCGTATCCGAAAAGCCGGTGGACGCGATACTCAAAGCGTCTCCGCCATCGGCCGACGCCAGCTTGACCAAAAGCGCCGCAACCGCGTGAGGCACATGGCTGACCTCAGCCACACACCGGTCGTGCTGAACCGGATCCATATTAATCACACGCATTCCAAGGTATTGCCAGAGATTCTCCACTAACGACAGCGCCTCGGGGTCGGTGTCACTTTCTGGGGTGATGACACAGGGTTTACCCTCGAACAGGTCGGCACACGCGGCCTTGGGGCCGTGCTGTTCACTGCCCGCCATCGGGTGCGATCCGACGAAACGCTCGATAGCAGGCAGCAGATGACGGGCCAATGCACACACCCGCGCCTTGACGGATCCAACGTCTGTCACCACCAGTGCCGGGTCGTCACCGACGGCTATCTTGCTGAATATCTCCTCAAAATGGCTCAGGGGTGCCGCCACCACCGCCAAATGTCGCTGACCCCGGTCACCAGCCCTGGCTTGTGAGAGCGCCTCAGCGGTGCTGACGGTCAGATGATCGAAACACCCCAAGTCTCGGGCCTGATCGAGGGTTTCCACCCGCCTACCGACTCCTGCAATACGGCCGTTATATCCTTTAGCACGCAGCGCCAACGCCAGACTGGCCCCCAGCAGTCCGGTCCCGACGATGGTCACCTGCTTGACATCGAGCATGGGCTTGTCCCTCAGTTAAACCAGCGGGTAAGATCATAGCTTACAAACGTTCCCTGTACCCGCTGAGTAAATCAGCGAATCGGGGCTGACTCGCGGACCGAAGGATAGCAAACATGACCGCTTTGAACGCCTACGCGGGCAACTACGAACTGGAATTCGAACGGCCATTGATCGCGCTGGAGAGGCAGATCGCCGACTTGGAGCATCAGCACCTCAGTGCCGGTTCCGCGCAGCCGGGCGTCGATCTGCGCGCAGAAATCCGCAAGCTGCGTCAATCGCACACGGCGATGCTCAAAAAGATATACGCCAAGCTCCCGGCCTGGCACACCGTCATGGTCGCACGCCA
>CAZJCN010000280.1:0-3912 GCA_964544195.1 uncultured Phycisphaeraceae bacterium
AGCACCGGATGGGGGTAATGGACGATGCGTAGCTGGTCAATCTGGGGCATTTCGGGGGGCATGCGGAGGATGGTAGGCGAGGTTAGCCCTCGGGACAACTCGGCGCTAATATGATGCTATACCATAGGTTGGGACTTGACCGCCCCGGAAATCCTTGGCATACTGAGGTAGGCTTGGTTTCGAATTGGCGTGGACGGGCGGCTCCGATGCACTTCCCAACGCCCTTCCCAAGGACACCCTTTATGGGTCTGACCGACCTGAGAGGCTTCGCAGATGGCCACGATCACCAAAAAAGAGCTGATTGATCAGATCGCTGACGCCACCGGCCAGAAACGTGTGGTCGTCAAGAGCATTGTCCAGACCTTCCTCAACAACATCGTTGTGGAGTTGGGCAAAGGCAACCGCTTGGAGTTTCGAGACTTCGGCGTATTCGAGGTCAAACAGCGGCGCGCCCGCAAGGCTCAGAACCCCAAGACCCTGGAAGAGGTCTGGGTTCCCCCGAAGCGAACCGTCAAGTTCAAGGTCGGCCGACTCATGAAACAGACCCTCATGGACGAGCCTGTCGATCAGGACGAGCCTCAGGCCTGAATCCCAATCTCTCTGCTTGGTATGCAACCCCGGGGATCTGCTCGCGGCACGCTATCTTGTGGCCTCACAGGCGTATCCTTTGGGGTAACATACGATCCTACGTGAGGAACCTTTCGTTTTGCTCGATGAATCCTATTCTGCCTGCAATAGTTATACGCGCCGTTGGCTTGGTGAACTCGATCTGACCCTGAAACAGCTCAAGCCTCGCGGCCTGTTACGCAACCTGAAGGTGGTTTCCTGCTCCGGCCCGATGATCCGCACGGACGACGGCCGAGAGCTGGTGAACATGACCAGCAACAGTTACCTGGCGCTGAATGACCACCCGGAAATGAAACAAGCCGTGGTTGATGCGGCGAATAGATACGGAACGGGGGCCGGGGCCAGTCTGCTGATCTCCGGTCGTTGGCCGATTCATGAACAGACGGAGCGGGCGTTTGCGGCCTTCAAACACGCGGAGGCCGCGTTGCTGACGCCCACCGGGTACATGGCCAACCTTGCGGTCCTCACTGCGCTGGCCGGCCGGGGTGATCTGATCTGCCTGGACAAGCTCTGTCACGCCAGCCTGATCGACGCCGCCCGCGCCAGCGGGGCCGAGGTGCGTACCTATCCGCACCTGAAAATCGACAAGCTGCGAAGGCTGTTGCAGAAACACCTTGACGACCATGCCTGCGGTTGTAGGGACGAGGATAGATCGCTTCATTCGGAAAATAACTTCCGGCGGGCGCCCCGTCGTTTCATTGTCACCGACAGTGTGTTTTCCATGGATGGCGACTGTGCCGACCTGCGTGAACTGTGCGATCTGGCGGAGGCATACGACGCCATCGTTGTGGTGGACGAGGCCCACGGCACGGGCGTGCTCGGTGATAACGGCGCGGGGTTGTGTGAAGCCCAAGGCGTCGCACATCGCGTGCATGTCACGGTCAGCACCGCCAGCAAAGCGTTGGGATCATTGGGCGGGATCATCACGGCAGGAAAACCCGTCATCGACACGATCGTCAACCGTGCCCGCAGCGTGATCTTCACGACCGCTATGCCCCCCGTACAGGCCGCGATGATCCGAAAGGCTGTCGAGCTGATACAGCGGGAATCTTGGCGTCGGCAGCGTCTGCGTGAGCTGACCATGCGGATGCGCGACCGCTTGAGCGGCCTTGGCTGGCCGATACCCCAGGAGTCGGATCTTGTGGTTCCGATTATCCCGCTGATCGTCGGCGAGACCAGGAAGGCGATTGATTTGGCAGAACATCTATACCGACACGGTTTTGCAGCGCCGGCAATCCGGCCTCCAACGGTACCGCCGGGCGGCGCGCGTGTAAGGCTGAGTCTACGGGCCGATATGCAGGACAGCCATATTGACGGTCTTGTGGAAGCGGTCCGGGATTTCGGGCGCCCCGGAAGTTGAAGATCTCTGCTTGAAGAAATCAGCGCAAAAAAGAACCCCACCAGTTTTACCTGATGGGGTTCATTAAGCCGGCGATGACCTACTTTCCCGCAGTGACAGTATCATCGGCGCGACAGGCTTAACTGCTGAGTTCGGGATGGGATCAGGTGTGACCCTGTCGCTATGGTCACCGGCAAAAGCGGCAAACGCGGTCAAGCGTTTACAGCCGAGGTGGCAATATTGCTCAAAAGCAAGGATCGCCACGATATTGCAAGTGGCAGGTCTTGGTGTGCCGGAAGTTCGTGTGAACCGTCCAGCGATTTGAGGGCTTGGTTGACCGACGGCCGACGTCATATTGACGTAGGTCGTGGGTCGGAGTGATAAAGCGATTGACCGTTAGTACCGCTCAGCTGAGGACATCTCTGCCCTTACACCTGCGGCCTATCAACCTGGTCGTCTTCCAGGGGTCTCTCGCACCGAAGTGCCTGCAACTCTCATCTCGAGGGGGGCTTCCCGCTTAGATGCTTTCAGCGGTTATCCCTGCCGTACTTAGCTACCCAGCGGTGGACCTAGCGGTCCAACTGGCGCACCAGGGGTACGTCCTTCCTAATCCTCTCGTACTAAGGAAGAATCCTCTCAAAGTTGCTGCGCCCACGGCAGATAGGGACCGACCTGGCTCACGCCGGTCTGAACCCAGCTCGCGTGCCACTTTAATGGGCGAACAGCCCAACCCTTGGGACCGCCTTCAGCCCCAGGATGTGACGAGCCGACATCGAGGTGCCAAACCGCATCGCCGCTATGGACGCTCGGATGCGATCAGCCTGTTATCCCCGGGGTACCTTTTATCCGTTGAGCTATGACCCTTCCACACGGGATCACAGGATCACTAGAGCCCACTTTCGTGACTGCTCGACTTGTCTGTCTCGCAGTAAAGCCGGCTTGTGCTCTTGCACTCGACACACGGTTTCCAAACGTGCTGAGCCGACCTTTGCGCTCCTCCGTTACTCTTTAGGAGGAAACCGCCCCAGTTAAACTACCCAGCTAACATGGTCCCTCGCCCGGATTCACGGGACGAGGTTAGGTCAAAAACACGATCAGGGTGGTATTTCAAGGACGGCTCCACCCGAGCCGGAACCCGGGTTTCAAAGCCTCCCACCTATCCTACGCAGAACGTATCCTTGGCCAATATCAGCCTATAGTAAAGGTCCACGGGGTCTTTCCGTCTTGCCGCGGGTACGCGGTATCTTCACCGCGTCTTCTATTTCACCGAGTTGGTAGTTGAGACAGTGCTCCAATCATTACGCCATTCATGCGCGTCGGAACTTACCCGACAAGGAACTTCGCTACCTTAGGACCGTCATAGTTACGGCCGCCATTGACCGGTGCTTGAGTCGCAAGCTTCGCCTGATAAATCAAGCTAACCTGCTTCCTTAACATTCCGGCATCGAGCAGGCGTCAGACTGTATACATCCTCTTACGAGTTCGCACAGTCCTGTGTTTTTGATAAACAGTTGTCAGAGCCTTTTCTCTGCGCCCTTCCCCGAAGGGTTAGGGCCCCCTTATTGCGAACGTACGGGGTCAATTTGCCTAGTTCCTTAACTACCATTCTCTCGAGCGCCTGAGGTTATTCACCACGCCTACCTGTGTCAGTTTTAGTACGGATCCGTTGATCGTCCACGGACGCTATTTCTTGGGACACCCTTCGTGAGCTTCGGGATCCAAAGCCCTCGCCCTTGCGGGACGGCCACGTCTGGTCGGCCGACTCACACCCGGGTATCCGTCACGCCGCTTCAACCTCACAACGGAGTGCAGGAATATTAACCTGCTGTCCATCGACTACGCCTTTCGGCCTCGCCTTAGGGTCCGACTAACCCTGGGCGGATTTACCTTGCCCAGGAAACCTTAGGCTTTCGGCGAGCAGGATTTTCACCTGCTTTATCGTTACT
>CAZJCN010000281.1:0-3907 GCA_964544195.1 uncultured Phycisphaeraceae bacterium
TGGGCGAGCATTGCCACACCCACATCATCCCACGCATGAAGAAGGTGATTGACGGCGAGGACCAGGGCGGGATCAGCAAGGCGGTCAACTGGAAGGGAGGCGGCGGGTTCCGCTACTACCGGCTTGGGCCGTCATTGATTGTCGAGGATGAATGGGGTAATCCGGTCATCAACCCGCAGTTCAACGCCGCGATGCTGGCTGAGGCGGTCTGCAAGCTGGAGGGCTTCAAATACGCTCCCAGCGACGAGGTGTACTGGATTCACGGCCACAGCACGGAGCGGGACTTCATCTACGTCACCACGCAATTCATGAGCAAAGACATGCTGGCCAAGATCAGCGACGAGGTCGGCCCGAACCGCAGCTTGCTGATCTGCTGCAGCGCGTTCCGCTGCGATGTCAGCCAATTCGAGAACCTGACGGTGAAGAAGATCCCCAAGGCGGTCCTCAAGAAATGCGAATGGGGCCATGACGATTACTCGTTAGAGATCAAGAACCTCCCTGCCGCCCCTCCGCCGCCCGTAGAAGACGAGGGCAGGGATGATCGTACGGGAGCGACGAAGTCTGAGCGCCCCCGAAGGAAGTTCGGCAAAGGCAAAGAAAAGGAACCGATGCTCTTCAGCCAAGAGCAGACCGATGCGAGAGGGGGCAAGTGATCATGGTGATTCAACATACCAATATGATCAGCAACCGATTGAGCCTGCGTCCCCCCCAGCGTGACTCACTGGAGATTCTGGCGAAGGTCTGTGAGATCATCGAGTTGTCGAAGGATGCCGACCCGGCCGTGGCGCTGGCGGCGATCAAGAGCGAGTTCCCCACGGTCGAGGACTTCGAGCGGGAGTTCCCATCGCTGTGTTTTGCGCTGGCCACGGGTGTGGGCAAGACGCGGCTGATGGGCGCGTTCATCGCGTACCTGTTTCAGGCCGAGGGTATCCGAAACTTCTTCGTGCTGGCCCCGAACCTGACGATCTACAACAAGCTCATCGCCGATTTTACGCCGAACACGCCCAAGTACGTGTTCAAGGGCATCGGTGAGTTTGCGGTCAACCCGCCGGTAGTCATCACGGGTGACACCTACGAATCGGCGACCGCTGCGCGTGGGCAGCTATTCGACAACCCGGACGACTGCCACATCAACATCTTCAATATCTCAAAGATCAACAGCGAGGTACGCGGCGGCAAGTCGCCCCGCATCAAACGGCTGAGCGAGTACATCGGCCAGAGTTATTTTGATTACCTCGCGGGCCTGGACGACTTGGTGATGCTGATGGACGAGAGCCACCGCTACCGGGCGACGGCGGGTGTGCGGGCGATCAATGAACTCAAGCCGATCCTGGGTCTGGAACTGACCGCCACGCCGCAGGTTGAGACGGGAAGCCGCAGCGTTCCATTCAAAAACGTGATCTACAGCTATCCACTTTCGGCGGCGATGAGGGACGGGTTCGTGAAGGAACCGGCCGTGGCGACCCGCGAGAACTTCGACCCCAATGCCTACTCGGCTGAGGGATTGGAGAAGGTCAAGCTCGAAGACGGCGTGCGGATTCACGAGAACACCAAGGTCGAGCTGGAGGTGTACGCCCGCAACAACGATAAGCCGATCGTTAAGCCGTTCATGCTGATCGTGGCTACTGATACCGAGCACGCGAACGCTCTGCAACAGGTCATTGAGAGCGACGAGTTCTTTGAGGGCCGGTACAAGGGTAAGGTGATTCAGGTCCACTCAAATCTACGCGGCGAGGTGAAGGATGAGGTCGTCGAGCAGCTGCTGACGGTCGAGAACCCGGACAACCCGGTGGAGATTGTTATTCACGTCAACATGCTCAAAGAAGGCTGGGATGTGACGAACCTCTACACGATCGTCCCGTTACGGGCGGCGAACTCACGGACGCTCGTGGAGCAGTCGATTGGTCGTGGTCTACGTCTGCCCTACGGCAAACGCGTGGGCGTCCCGGCGGTGGATCGGCTGACTATCGTTTCGCACGACAAGTTCCAGGAGATCGTCGACCACGCCAACGATCCGGATTCGATCATCCGCGCGGGTGTGGTGATCGGTAAGGACATTCCGGAGGCAGGGCGCAAGGCTCTGGAGGTCAAGAGCGCGTTCGAGGAAGTCATCTCGGGCGGCACTGCCCCGATCACGCCCATCGGGAGTGGCCAGTCCAGCGGCGAACTGCGGAAGCTCTTTGAGAAGCCGGAGGAACAGGAGGTCGCCAAGGCGACCTACCAAGTCATCAAGCAGTACGAACGGTTGAAGGGAAGCGATCAACTCCAAGAGGAAGCGGTTCAGAAAGAGATTGTGCAGAAGGTTCAGGAGATCGTCCGGCCCAAACAAGCCATGTTCGAAAGTATCAAGGAGCAGGTAAACGTGGCCGAGGTGGTTCAGAAGACCACAGTGCTGTACCGCGAGCTGTCCATCGATGTTCCAAAAATCGTGGTTGTCCCGAAGGGTGAAGTGACCTGCCGGTATGAGGACTTCGACCTCGACGTTCAGAACATCAACCTCCAGCCAGTCGCCCAGAACATACTGATTCAACACCTACACGAGAACCAGCGGTATCGTTTGCAGGACGGATCGGGCATCATCAAGGAGAAACGCCCAGAGGACTATCTCGTTCGCGGCCTGATAGACTTTGATGATGTCAGCTACGATGATCACGCGAACCTGCTTTACAAGCTGGCAGGCCAGGTCGTGGCGAGGCTACGCGAATACCTGACTGACGAGAACGACGTGATCAACGTGCTGCAGTATCACCAGCAGACCTTGGTAAACCTGATCCATTCGCAAATGCAGCAGCATTTCAAGGAATCGGCCAGCGCCTACGAGGCCCACGTGACCAAAGGTTTCCACACACTGCGGGCCAACAATTATACGGCTGCCGCCGATGAGAACGTGCGGGACTTCCGCGCGGTGATTCCGGAGGGCCAACGTAACCGAATCGGCACGATGGTCTTTGGCGGCTTCCGCAAGTGCCTTTATCCGGTACAGAAGTTCGATTCCGATTCAGAGCGCCGCTTTGCTGTGTTACTGGAGAATGACGCCGATGTCCTGAAGTGGTTCAAACCAGCAAAGGGCGACTTTCAGATTCACTACAGCCATGAGGAGTCTTACGAACCGGACTTTGTAGTCGAGACGAAGACAGAGAAGTATCTCTGCGAGCCTAAGCGAGTCAGTGAGATGGCGGACGAAATTGTTCTCGCCAAAGCGAATGCAGCGGCGACTTGGTGTAGCCACGCAACGGCTCACGCTAAGGAGAACAATGGCAAGCCGTGGCGATATTTGCTGATCCCACACGACCAGATACAAGACCAGATGACCCTTGCCGGGTTGGCGGCTCGGTATGAGGTGCAGCCTGTGATGGCTTAATCTGTTTGGCTGCAATGCCCGTAATCATGGTTGGTGAAAAGCCCGACATGAGTTACAGTGCGCGATTTGGATTCCCCGGGTCGCCCACTGCGAAAGCATCAGCCTGACTTCCAATCTAGGACAGTTCTAGGACAGCGGCCATATCAGAGGTTCATCCGCCTGACGCATCCCACGATGCATCAGGCATTTGCGTCAGACGGGGTCCGGGAAAGCGGAGAGGGCGGGATTCGAACCCGCGGTACGGTTGCCCGTACACACGATTTCCAGTCGTGCACCTTCAGCCACTCGGTCACCTCTCCTAAGGGGCCTCGGCGAGCATCGTGTCAGCCGGGCGACGCTGAGCGGGAAGGCTATCGTATGGTTTTGGAAGGGCTTGTAAAGTCAGGCCGAAGACGGCGGTGAAACAGCCAGAACAATCCGGCTGACGACGATGGGAGAGGGCTGATAAAGCCACCGGCCGGAGTCGAACCGGCAACCTGCGCATTACAAATGCGCTGCTCTGCCAATTGAGCTACGGTGGCAGTGTGCGGGATTCTACAAAGCTTT
>CAZJCN010000282.1:0-3904 GCA_964544195.1 uncultured Phycisphaeraceae bacterium
TTTCCGCCTGCTCCGCGGCATACTTGTACGCGATGCACCAGCGCGGCGACTTGCTTGTGGCGCCCAGAACCTGTTGGAGCGCGTAATCGTCCACCTTGATC
The DNA here is from genome assembly GCA_964544195.1 of uncultured Phycisphaeraceae bacterium. Lineage (GTDB taxonomy): Bacteria > Planctomycetota > Phycisphaerae > Phycisphaerales > Phycisphaeraceae > CAZJCN01. Next base: position 102 of record CAZJCN010000282.1, read on the forward strand.
ACCACCCCGTCGGTGGCGTAGCCGAGCGTGGGTCGGATCTGATGGAAGGATTCGATGAAATCCCACGCCTCTTCGAAGGTGTCAACCCGTTTTGTGTGTCCGTTGACCGGCAAACCCAACGCGCGGATCAATGCTAAAAACTCGGAATGACAGGTGAGCGTGTCCGGCAGCACTTCTCCTCGGCCGTGGGCGTAAAACATCAGCCTGCGTTCGGCGGTCACGGCCGGGTCCAGACTCTTGAGTGTGCCGGCTGTGGCGTTTCGCGGGTTGGCGAACCGTTCAAGCCCCTGTTCTTCGCGGTCTTCGTTGATGCGTTGAAACTCCGCATCAGGCATGAATATTTCGCCCCGGACTTCCAGCACGTCGGGTATATGGGCCTTGCTGTCGGATTTTTTCCCTTTGCGTTTGGATGTGCCGCCATCCGGGGAAAGCGCCAGCGGGATCGCGCGGATGGTGCGGACGTTATGGGTGATATCATCGCCACGCTTGCCGTCGCCTCGACTGAGAGCCTGGACGAGTCGGCCCTGTTCATAACGCAGGCTCACCGCAACGCCGTCGATCTTCGGTTCGAGGACCAGCGCGGGACGGGGTTGCGCCTGCTCGAACAGGCTTTGTGAGCTTGGTGACAGCTGCTCGGTGTTTCGGGCGATGGCCTTGACGGTCCGGTCGTACCACGCCCGAAGTTCATCCCGATTATAGGTGTTGTCGATCGACAGCATCGGCTGCCGGTGTTCAACGGTTTTGAAACCTTCGATCGGTTCGCCCCCGACGCGCTGGGTGGGGGAGTCGGGCGTGATCAGCTCGGGGTGTTTGGCCTCCAGCTCCTGCAATTCGCGGAGCAGAGCGTCGTATTCCTGGTCGGAGATTTCCGGCGAGGCCTCGACATAGTACAGCCGGTTATGCCGATCAATGAGTCGGCGCAGCTCGGCGATACGCTCGGCGTCGCGGTTCATGCCTGGATTATAGAGTTTCCACCGAACAGGCTACCGGTGGCTGGGCGGCGGTGGGTCAGTGGCGCATCGCCCGTTCCAGCGCGGTCTTGCCGGCCAGTACCTTGCACTTCTGATAAGCCTGAACAAGAACCTGGTGCTTGCCGTTGCGTTTCAGTTGCCGGACCAGGTCTTTGAGGTGCTGGTCACGGTTACGGGCGAATCGGGCGAAGGCCTGTTCCAGGTCGTGCCGGGTGTACTTGGTCAATGGGTCATTCAGCCCGGTCTGCATGACGGCCCAGTCGATCAGCGGCCGGGGTTCCGTGGAGAACTTGTAGGTATCGAGTGTCGCCAGCAGCCGTTGCAGGTCCGACGAGAACACGTCGGTCAAGGCTTCGGGCAGGTCCCACAGCTCATGCGAGTTGTTGCGGGAGCGTTCGAGTTGATCGAGCCAGCCCTTGTCGGCGGTGATCGAGGAACTCATGGTGGCTTTGCTTCCTTTCGGCGCCAGTGGCGCAACCGCGGTGTTAATGACGACCCGGCCGTGATTGGCGAACTCCACGTTCAGCCGTTGTGCGGCCGTTCCCTGGTGGACGATGGTCTGTGCGGACTTGACCACGCCCGGGCCCCACTCGGGGCGGCGGGGATGCGTCACGACATCCCCTGTCTGATAGCGGTCGATCGGTTTCACAGCGGATTCCGGACATGCCTCAGCCGACTCAACCGGTCTGAGGCGACCTCTCCTTCAGGGCACAGGCGCTCGAACCTCGTCAACAGGTTGCCCGGCCCGGTGTCTTTGGTTTCAATCCCTTCCTTTAATGGCTTCCTCGCCACAGTGTCGGGATATCTTCGATGCCCGATCGCTCCTTCGATCTACCGGCATATCAAATGCGTTTGAATGTAGGTGGCCCGCAAGGTTCTTGCGGATTCCCCTTCTTGCCCAGCCTAACAAGCCGATGCTTGAACTTTTATATCGACCACCCCTCACGAGCAACTTTGCAATTGATTCCGATTCGGTAAGCGGGGATTAACCCGCCGAGGTGCTCGATCACAAGCATTATAGCCCGGTTGGCTTTAGGGTCAAGCATCTTATCGGTTCCGAGCAGGTTATCCCCAAAGGGCTTACAACGGCTCGTTCCCGCCGATGCCCCGGCCTTCCTCGTCATCCGGCCGGGTGACTGGACTGTCGATACCGGTCGTCTCGGCTTCCTCGGCCTGCTCCTCCGCCTCGGCGATGGCTTCCGCTTCCTTGTCGGGTTGGGTGACGGCTGTCGCTTCCAACAGCTTATTGATGCGCTTGCGCACCCAGAAGATCATCGGCACGTGCGGGATCCGTCGAAGCTCGGTCCGCCCCGTTGCTGAGTAAACGATCAGCGTGCCCGAGCCGCACAGCAGCAGTTCGAGCAGGTCCGGGTAGGTGCTGCGCACCCGCTTGGCGCCACGCGCCAGCGAGTCATCCGCCCGGCCCCAGGAGTAATGCTCGAACTCGTTGTGCGTGATCCGCCAGCGGTGTTGCATCCGCGCCCACACGAGCATCGTCAGGTAGGGGATCAACAGCAGGATGCTCATCGACAACCCGAATCCCGGGTTGTACGACACCTCCAGGTCTTCGAAGAAATTGTAGATGTTGCCGAAGAAGGTGAAGCCCGTCTTTTCGCTCAGCCAGAGCCCGAGGAAGAAGAACGTGCCGAACGCCGCGACCCAGAACACCGCGTGGTTCCTTTCGATGTCCACGCCGATGGTCAGGATCACCACGACAATCAGCAGCAGGTAGACCCACCCCAGCGATTCATTGTTCACCCATGACCAGCCGGCCGGGTAATAAAACAGAAACCCCGCAGCGATGATCGGCCAGATGAACAGCAGCTTCGGGTAGGTATGAAACACCACCTCGTGCACGGATTGGTTGCGTGATCCGGATGACCGCTTCAGTAAGGGAAGTTTCATGCCCATACTTTACTCGTGTGCGGGTATAGTCGCATCAATCCCATGAACATGTCACCTTATTTCAGGCATACCGTCCGGTACAGCGCTTCGCCGAGGTGTCGGCCGATCCGGTGCAGATTCTTCAGGGTTTCGCCCGGCAGGTACATCAGCTCGAATGTCATGCAGAACCGTGCCCGGAGCTGCTTGAACGCGAAGGTTTCGGTCGAGGCGTTGTCCCAGCCCGAGTCCCACGTCGCCAGTCCCGGCTCCAGCGCCAGCATCGCCCGCCAGAACGGGTGCTCCCAGTAGCCTTCCTCCCGACAGAGGATCCCTACATGATGGGCGGTGTCGGTCCAGCAATGCAGGTCGATGAACAGGTCCACGTCGCAGCCGGTGTCCTTGAGAAGCGCTTTCCCGACCGTGGCGATGTCGGGCATGTCCTGCCAGAGGTCTTCGCGCCAGAAGCGGTTGGCGTCACGGTCGACGTGTTGAACGGTGCTGCGGTTGTACCCGGCCACCCGACCGTCGGGGTTGGCCATGGGATACACCAGAATCCTCGCTCGCTTGCGTAATTCCGCTGCGTGTTCAGATGATCCGACCAGCCAATCCAGCAGCGCCTCCAAGGTATGGTTGGCCAGGGTTTCGTTCGGATGCACGCCGCTCATCAGCACGATGGTTTGCTTTCGGCCGGATAATTCTGGGGCCGTGATCTGATAGCCGAACAAAGGATTGGGCTTGATCGTTCTTCCAAGGTCGTCCGTTCCGCCGGGTGAATACCCCAGGATCAGTTGTGAGTCCGCACTGGGCGTGGGGCTGACATACGGGTTTTTCCGCATCTGATCGGTGTGTTGAACGATCCGCTCAAACGGATAAGGAAACCCGTACGCCACAGCGACCTTGTCGGATTGGAACGGTCTGTGGTTTCCGAAGCGAAACACATGGCTGTGT
>CAZJCN010000283.1:0-3903 GCA_964544195.1 uncultured Phycisphaeraceae bacterium
CCCAACGCCACGATCCTCGGCGGAGAAACCGTGATCGGGGCCGGCTGCGTGATCAACGGCGGGGTCTTCCTGACACACAGTGTCGAGCCGGGACACACCGTCCGCATCGATCATCCGCAGCCCCAACTCCGTGCGCAACGAAAACGCAAGAATGACACGACTCAACAGGCCCAGCAAAACTCGGCAAAATCCTGAACCGTAAGCTCATACCTTGAACATTGACTTCGCCAATCCGATCCCGCTGTTCCCGCTTAATGCGTGTGTGCTGCTCCCACACACCCTCACGCCGTTACATATTTTTGAGCAGCGATACCGGATCATGACAGCCCATGCGCTCGACGGGCGAGGCTTGATCGCCACCGCGACCTTCGACGGTGACGATTGGCGATACTGCTACGAAGGCAACCCCCCGATACGCCCCTGCGTGTGTGTCGGGTACGTCCTACGCCATGAGAGGCTACCGGATGGTCGATACAACATCCTGCTGCAAGGGTTGGCCCGTGCTCGTATCCTTGAGGAACAGGAGCCGGTGCCCTATCGACGTGCCCTGCTTGAACCGCTTGAAAAACATCCCCCGCGTGACGCGGACCTGGAACCCTGCCGAGAACGGATCGAACAGCTTCTGTCAGACCCCTTGCTGACACAATGGACACAGGTGCAGGCCCTGAACAACTGGATCAATCATGAACTGCCCACCGTGGCGTTGCTCGACCAGATCGCGTCGGCCTTGTGTTGCAGCACACAGGACCGATACGAGTTTCTGGCTGAGCCATGCCCGTGTCAACGGGCTGAGTGGCTTCATCGCCACCTGATGCGTACCCGTCAAACCCTCTCCCGAGCTGAGCGCCTTGGGCCTTGCATCACTGAGCAGGGACTGGCCCTGAATTAACCTGACGTCCACACCACCGTGCCTGACGCTTCGCCATCCAACTCGTCTCAACGCGCCAGTCTGATCGTCGGCTGCGGCTACCTTGGCATTCGGCTGGCGAAAACCTTGATCACTCAAGGGCAGATCGTCTATGGGACCACCCGAACCCCTGCCAAAGCGGCAAGGCTCAGTCGATATGGGGTAAGGCCACTCATCCTGCAGGTCACTCAGCCCGTAACCTACGCCGCCCTTGCTCCCGTTTGGACAGCCAACGAGCTGGATGTGTATTACCTTGTCCCGCCCGGTCGAGCGGATGACGCTTTCAGCCCCCGACAAGTCATCCTCGGCGGCATCGCACACATGGTCAAAGCCATGCGTCAGGCAAACGTTCGGCGGGCCTTCCTTACCTCCTCGTCGGCTGTCTATGGCCAAACCGGCGGGGAACGTGTGGATGCGGACACTCCGCCCTGCCCCAACTCTGAGCGGGCCAAGTTATTACTACAAGGCGAACAACTCTGGCTGGATGCCGGGCCTAATTATCATGTGCTCCGATTGGCAGGCATGTACGGCCCCGGGAGGATCATCGGCGCCCGTGCGGTGCGGGAAGGAGCACCTTTAGTAGGCGAGCCGAATGCCAGGCTCAATCTGATTCATGTCGATGACGCCGTGGATCTGTTGCTGGCATTGGCCCGCTCCGACACCTTGGCCCGGGTCGAGCTGGGCTGTGATGGCAATCCACCAACACGTCTGGAGTACTACCGGGAACTGGCTGTCCGGCTGGGTGTACCGCCGCCAAAAACTCTGGATCACGAAACCGCCGGTCGGATGTTCGGACTGAACGCGGAGCGACTGGCCCGCTCATCCAACAAATTCCTCGAGAACACCGCCACGTGTAACCGTACCGGCTGGACACCCCACTATCCTGATTTTCGTGCGGGTTTTGATGCGATCTTCAAGCAGTCTGCCTACCCTTCCCCCCATCCCACGGGCTGAACGTGATAAACTCCCTGCCCGATGTCGAATATGGACGTGACACAACCGACCCCCTCCCCTACGCCCATGCCGGACAGCCTGCTGGAGGACCTCACCAACGCCCAGCGAGAGGCGGTCACCCATGTTGACGGCCCACTGCTGGTACTGGCCGGGCCCGGGTCCGGCAAGACCCGAGTCATCACCCGTCGGGTCGCTTATCTGATCACCGGCATCGGGATCCCCCCTTGGCAGATATTGGCGATCACATTCACCAACAAGGCGGCCGGGGAGATGCACCAGCGGTGCGCCGAACTGCTGACCGAACGACAGGCACGGGCACTGACCGTCTGCACCTTCCACAGCCTCTGCGCCCGTGTCCTGCGACAATACGCGGAGCGCCTGGGTCTGCCGCCGGGTTATTCGATCTACGACACCGCGGATCAGAAAAGGGCGGTAAAACAAGCCCTCAACGACCTGGAGATCAACACGCAGAACTTCCCGCCCGCCGGGATGCTCAGCACGATCAGCAACGCCAAGAATGAATTGGTGGATGCCACAGCATATGCCAAACAGGCCTCGGACTTTTACAGTCGAACCGTCGCGAAGGTCTATACCCGGTACACCGAGATCCTCGAACGAAACCACGCACTGGACTTCGACGACCTGCTGCTGAAAGTCGTAAGCCTGTTCCGTCACCACCCGGATGTCCTCAAGGCACTGCAGGACCGTTATCAATACATCCTGATCGACGAGTACCAGGACACCAACCACGCCCAGTTCATGATCGCCAACGCATTGGCCAACCGACATAAAAACCTGTGCGCCACCGGCGATCCGGACCAGTCGATCTATGGCTGGCGCGGAGCGAATATCCGTAATATCCTCGACTTCGAGGCTCACTACCCCGAGGCCAAGGTGGTTCGGCTCGAACAGAACTACCGCTCTACCCGTCACATCCTTGCAGCAGCGGACGCGTTGATCCGACACAACACCCACCGCAAGCATAAGGAGCTCTGGACCGACAACGAGCCGGGAGACCCGGTCCATGTCGTCACATGCAACGATGAACGTCACGAGGCCCGGTGGGTTGTCGATACGTTCCGTCGGTTGCACGATGATGAGGGTGTGGCCTGGGGACAGATGGCTGTGTTCTACCGGATCAACAGCCTCAGCCGGGTGATGGAGGACGCCCTGCGTGACGCCGGCGTGCCGTACCAGATCGCCCGAGGGACCGTGTTTTACGAACGGGCCGAGATCAAAAACGCGGTCGCTTACCTGCGCGCCATCGTCAACCCCGCAGACGAAGTCAGCCTGCTGAGAATCATCAACACCCCCAGCCGGGGTATCAGTGACAAGACCGTCAAAGCGATGCAGGCTTACGCGCTGGCTAACAATACCCCGATCGACGTACTGCTGGCCGACCCGTTGAAGCTCACCGCGGTCAATCCCCGGGCGCAGACCGCCTTGGCGCGTTTCGGAAAACAACTGGATACCTGGCGGCACATGGCCGGGCTGGATGAATCCGGCGACGGGAACCCCCCCACCACGTCGTTACGCGGTTTCGTCGAGGATGTTCTGCGTCAATCCGGCCTGGAGGACGCCTGCCGTAACGACAAGTCCGACCCGGATCATGAACGCCTGGCCAACCTCGGCGAACTGGTCAGCAGTGCCCAGCAGTTCGAACAGGATTACGAGTTGGAAATCGAGCTGGACGGCGGAGAACACCCACCCACCCTCAGCGAAAAACTGCTCGCGTTCCTGGAACGAATCAGCCTCGTCAGCGATGTCGATGCGGTCGACCCGGACCAGGGCGCGGTGACACTCATGACACTACACGCCGCCAAGGGTCTGGAATACCCGGTGGTAGCTATGATCGGTGTCGAAGACGGCCTGCTCCCCCACGACCGCGCTAATGCCGACGCGAATGAGCTGGAAGAAGAACGCCGGCTGTGTTTTGTCGGGATCACCCGCGCGATGCGGAAACTGTACCTGACCCACGCTCAATACCGCACGGTCTTCGGCACGTCCAGCGCAACCATCCCCAGCCGATTCTTCCGTGAATT
>CAZJCN010000284.1:0-3900 GCA_964544195.1 uncultured Phycisphaeraceae bacterium
CCCTGATCCTTCAGGCAGGCGAAGCGCTGTTCGACGAGCAAGGGCGGATGCGGATTAATACACCCACCAACGCCCACGTGTTGGCCACGCTGGTGAGTTGGATGGTCGGCCCAAACCGGATCGCGGTTGATGCCCCCGAGTTTGATGCGCAGGCAAACCAGATGCGGCTGGACGGCCGGGTACTCGCGGCGCTGATGCCGGACTGGCTCGGCGGGGTATGGCAGATGGACCTGCCGGGCCTGTCGGGGAAAGTCAAGGTCATGCCCTTACCCGCGTGGGAACCGGGCGGACGACGCACCAGCGTCTGGGGCGGGACCATGCTCGGGATCGTCAAAACCACCCGAGACTTCGACACGGCCTGGGAGTTTGCCAAGCAGTTGTATCTGTCCGAATCGATAGCCGAGGGCTTGTACCGGGAAAGCCGGATCATCTCGCCGGTCAAGAAGTTCTGGGATCTCCCGTTCTACGACGAACCGATTGATTATTTCTGCGGTCAGCCGATCGGACGGTTGTATATCCAACAGGCGCCGAACGTGCCGGTTCGTACCTCGTCGCCGTTCAACACCTACGCCAAGGACCGGGTGTCCAACGCGTTGTTTCTGTTGAAGGAATACGCCCTGTCGACGGGGCGATACACACGGGAATCATTGCTCGAAGAAGCCGAACGCCTGCTTGCGGCGGCTGAAGCGGAAGTGCAGCGTCAGGTCGATCAGAACGTTTTTCTCAGGGGGAACAAGTGAACTCGGGTTATCCCAAGTGGGCGCCGTACCTGTTGGTATCACCCTTCGTCGTGGTGTTCGCGGTGTTCATGGTGTACCCGATGCTGTATTCCGTGGTCCTGGCGATGCAGCAGACGTATGGCCCCAAGGCCAGCGAGTTCGTCTTCCTTGACAACTTCAAGAACCTGTTGACCGACCCGTTCTTCTGGAAAGCGATGCGCAACACGTTCGTTTTCGCCGCGGGATCGGTGTTTATTCAGTTGCCGTTGTCGTTGAGTCTGGCCATGCTCTTGAACCACGAGAAAGTCAAGGGCCGGGTGTTCTTCCGGATGGTGTTTTTCTCGCCGGCATTGGTCGGCACGGTCTTCATCGCGGTGATGTTCGGCCTGATGTTCAACAAGCAGGGGCTGATCAACTTTACGTTGCACAGCCTGTTCCCCGCGTTCGATCCGGAGTTCCCGTGGTTGGAGCGGTTTGTGATGGGATCGCTGATCCTGGCGGCGCTGTGGCAGTACGTGGGTTTCAACATGGTGTATTTCTTGGCGGCGTTGCAGAACGTCAGCCGGGACCTGTTGGAGGCGGCGATGGTCGATGGGGCGGGGGCCTGGGCGAGATTCATGAACGTCACGATCCCCGCGATCCGTCCGGTGGCGTCGTTCGTGGTGCTGTTGTCGCTGATCGGCAGCTTTCAGTTGTTCGAGCTGGCATGGGTGATCCTGAACAACAGCGCCGGGCCGAACGACCAGGGCCTGACCGTCGTGATGTACTTGTATCAGAAAGGGTTTGTCAATTTCGAGCTGGGATCGGCCAGTGCGATCGGGTGGGCGCTGGCGGTGTTGCTGATGTTCTTTGCGGTGATCCAGCACCGCGTCGCCCGGATCGGTGAGGAGCACGGCTGATGGCGCATGCGGAACGCAAGAGCCTGTGGCGATCGGGATTACTTTACACCGCGTTGTACGGCTCACTGCTGTTCTGCGCGGCGCTGACGATGGTGCCTTTCGCCTACCTGTTCTGCTCCTCGCTTAAACCGACCGAGATCTTTTTCGACAACCTCTTCCTGCCGACGGGCGACGGTTTTTTAGGGATCGCTTGGGACAAGCTGAGCCTTGACCATTTCCGTCGGCTGTTGTTCGAGGAAAACTTTTTTAGGCCGATCCTCAATTCAACCTTCTACGCGTCGGTCAGCGGTGTCTTGGCGACCTTGTTCAGCGCCATGAGCGGCTATGCTCTGGCAAAGTACAAGTTCCGGGGCCGTGACAGCATCACCAATCTGGTACTGGCAGCGCTGGTGGTTCCCGGTGCCTTGCTCTTGGCGCCGAATTACCAGCTGCTGTACTGGTTCGGGATGCTCGATAACTACGCCGGGCTGATCGTTCCGGCCCTGGCGCCTGCCTTCGGGGTGTACCTGTTCCGTCAGGCCACGATCAACGCCGTCCCGAACGAGATGCTGGAGTCGGCGAGGATCGACGGCTGCGGCGAGCTGAAGATATTTTTCATGTTCGTCCTCCCGCTGGTCCGTCCCATGATGGGGGCGTTCCTGCTGCTGACGTTTTTGGGGGCGTGGAACAACTTCATCGGGGCACAGATCGTATTGCAGACGCCGGAGAAAATGCCGCTGGCGGTGGCGATCAATCAGCTCCGCGGGGTCTATGGAACGGATTACGGCTTGATTATGGCCGGTACGGTCGTTTCGATCATGCCTGTGCTGGTGCTGTTTTTGATGTTACAGAAAGAGTTCCTTTCCGGCCTGACGTCAGGTGCCGTGAAAGGATGAGGAAGGACCGATCGCGCGGCAGGTACGGGACGATGGCGCGTGATCTTGGACACACAAGAGGTGGATGATGATTGAAGTGCGACCAGGGCTGGCCCCGCTTCCTGCCGACCAAGTGCATGAACCGGTTGGGCGGTTCACCTGCATTGAGGGGGAGTCTTACTACGCGATTGAGGACTACGACAGCCTTGACCCGTTTCTGATCAGCGTGGTCAGCGACTCCGATCACTGGCTGTACGTCTCCAGCAACGGCGGATTGACCGCGGGACGGGGCAACCCGGACCAGGCGCTTTTCCCCTATGACACCGAGGACAAGCTGCATCAGTGTCACTGGCATACCGGGCCGATCACCTCGATGTGGGTCCGGGACGGGGACGGGATGGAGTCGCTGTGGGAACCGTTTCAACAGTCCGCCAAGGACCATTACCGCATCCGTCGCAATATCTACAAGAGCCAATCCTGCAATACGCTGATCTTCGAGGAGATCAATCAGGACCTCGACCTGTCGTTCCGTTATCGCTGGTGCTTCAGCGACGCCTTCGGATTTGTCCGACTCGCGACGTTGGCCAACGCAGGCGACCGCGAGATATCAGTGTCACTGGTTGACGGGCTGATGAACGTGCAACCCGCCGGGGTCATGGCGCAGACACACTGGCGTGCTTCGTGTCTTGTGGACGCCTACCGGGACAGCCGGGTGGACGAACGGACGGGGCTGGGTGTGTACACGCTCAGCTCGATGATTACTGACCGCGCCGAACCCAGCGAGACGATGCACGCGACGGTGGTCTGGAGCCGTGGGCTGTCAGGCGCGCAGGTATTTCTGTCTGCCGATCGTTTACAGGCGTTTCGCAGGCAGGGCGGCTGGGCGACGTTTCTGGACGACGCTGAGCCGGTCCTGAAAGGACGAAAGGCGTCATACCTGATCCATAAATCCATGAAAATCGCGCCGGGGCAGCTCAGCGACTGGCATATCGTCGCGGACGTCATGCAGGACCAGGGTCGGGTGGCCAAGCTATACAGGAAACTCCTTGAAGGTGACGGCCTGGACCGCGAGCTGGAGAACGATTGCCGGGCGGGAACCGAAAACCTGCGTCGGAATGTCGCCAGCGCCGACGGCCTGGAGATGACCGCCAGCCGGATGATGTCGGCCCACCATTACGCCAACGTATTGTTCAACAACATGCGCGGCGGGGTGTTCGATCACAATTACGATGTGTCGTCCTCGAACGTAGCGCGGTTCGTGAAGTCGAGAAATCAGGAAGTTGCCCAGCGGCATGCAGACTTCTTCAACTCACTCGATGAGGTGATCTCGATCGGGACACTTTACGAAAAGGCGTCCAAGACCGGAGACGCCGACCTGATCCGCCTCTGCTACGAGTACCTGCCGTTGTATTTCAGTCGACGGCATGG
>CAZJCN010000285.1:0-2677 GCA_964544195.1 uncultured Phycisphaeraceae bacterium
TAGCGCTGGACATTCAGCTGGTATACCAGACGGGTGATTCGAACGAGCCGTTAATGGATCCCAACGGGTCGGGAATGATATCGCTGTTTCAGTACGCAGCAAATTATTACGAGGGGATATTTGAGGATACGCACACACTGACGCTCAACATCTGGTATGAAAACCTGGGTGGCAACGACTTAGGGTCACATTCGCTGGTGAGTTTCGACGGGTTACGGGAGGACGAGGGCGATATCCGTATCGACAATCAGGCCGCGTGGTTCATCGACCCGACACCCTCGACGGACACCGAGTTCACGATGCTGCAGACGCTTTGGAGCAATCTGAGCCTCAGCCAGCAGATGGACTGGTACACATACGGCAACAACGTGCCGATATCGTTGGAAACCGGCTTCTCCGGCGTGGCTCCACTCACCAGCCCCGCAAGAGGACTGACGGACATGCTCTCGGTGGTCATGCATGAGGTCGGACACGCACTGGGGATGTCGGCCACCAACGGGCTGACGGTGATCGAAACCGGCGACGGGGACTACGACTTCAACCCGGACTTTGTATACGGCCGGACCATCGCGATCGAGACGGCGAACAACTCGGGGGACGACAACGCGAACATCGCACATCTGGAAAACACCAACGCGTTGATGACCCCGCAGATTCCCGTCAGCACACGGCGGCTGCCCAGCCACTCGGACCTGTTCGCGATGGCCGCGGGCAGTTCGTTCAGCCAATTAGATGTGCCCCGACGTGAGTTGTACGGCTCAGGCTCCTGGCATGACCCGGCCAACTGGTCGGGCAACCAGGTGCCGGAGTTCAACGACGACGCCTTTGTACGCTCACCCCAGAACGGAACCACGGTCACGCTGGGCGCCAACGGGGCGGCGAACAATCTCAACGTCAGCTCGTTCGTAACGGTCCTGACCAGCAGCTTCAAGCTGGACGTCTCAAATCAAGTGAACATCTCGGACAATGGCGCGGTGATATCCATTGGTACGGCTGGCGAGCTGGAGGCTGTTCAGGTCGACTTGGCGCTCGGAGCAGCCGTGACGATGTCGGCCGGCACGCTGGACACGGCGCAGCTCACGATCGACCCCAACAGCTCCCTGACCGGCCTGCTGGGGACCAACTGGGTGCTGGTGTCCAACGGCCTGACCAACAGCGGCACGATCGAGGCGACCAACGGCAGCACGCTGATCTTCCATTCGACGGCCGCCAACCCGTGGAACCTGGACGGGGACGGGTCGGGCACAATCCGTGCCACCTCCGGCGACATCATCTTCGATACCGGCGGGATGCTCGGCGCGTTTACCGGAACTCTTCGTGCTGATGCCGGGCATTACGTGCGTTTCGACGAGCCTTGGACCAATCAGGGTGACATCTATCTGTACGGCGGCAGCGATTTTGCCAACCGCGCCCGGCTGTTAGGGGGGACCGTCACGTTCAACGCGGTCGCGGCCGACCTGTTCGGTTTCGGGCTGGTTGACGTGGACGCCCCATTGAACATCATGGCCGGCGACATTGAGTTGCAGCTTGACAGCGAGATGAATCTCAACGCGGCGACTTCGATCAGCGGTGGGAACTTTCTGGTGAAACATGACGCGGTGCTGGATGTGAACGGACCGTTGACTATCTCGGGCGGGACGTTTGACACCCCGGGCCCGGGCACAGCGGGTCACATTGAGTTTGACGGCACCACCACCTATGCCGGCGGGACGATCAGCTTCAAAGGTGTGATCTATCAGCGTGGCAATGCCACCGTCTCCGACACGACGACAGTGAATAAAACAACTGACATTGCGCACCTGGACATGGACGGGACGGCTGAGTCGACGACATGGACGCTCAACAAACCGTTGACCCTCAATGTCGACGGAATCGAAGACAACGCGACGAACAATATCTTCGACGGTACATTGAATATCAATAACAACGGCGTGATCGGCGTCGATGGCGGGTCGATCGATATGAACCTGCCTTCCGGTGAAAACTGGCGCATCGCGAATGTGGCGAACCTCGACGGGTCGGTGCCCGGTACGTTCCCCTTTTTTACAAGCATCCCCACGATGATCAGCGGGTCGGACGTGAATGTCACCGGGACGATGAATATACAAGACCGCGCCGCGATCTCGGCACAATTCGCTTTGGCGGGAACGCTGAACCTTCTCGACGCGGGTTCGAGTCTGACACTAATAGGTGGAAACTTTGGCAGCCCCAACCGGATCAACGGCGGCGTGGTCAACGGCCCAGGTACTCTGCGATCGACCAATGGGCATTCACTGGAAGGCTATGGCACAATCAATGCCGACGTTGAGTTTGTGGACAGCACGCTGCTGAGGGCTGATGACGGGATACTGACGATTAACGGAACGATTCTTGACGTCAGTAAGCTGGGCACGGCGGACACCGACGGAACACTGAACGTGACGAACGTGTGGAACACAAACATCGCCGACGTCGTCGAGCTGCAGGGTGGATCAATCATCGGGGCGAACATTATCAATGGTACGATCCTCGACCCCGGCCAGATCAGCGGGTTCGGAACGATCGGTTCGAATCAGGTGATTAATGATGGGACGATTGCAGCGATCGGAGGGGTGCTGGTCATTAACACAACACTCAACCCGGATCTGGACGGCGGCGGCAACGGCGGTGTCATTGAAGCGAATCTCGGCGATATCCT
>CAZJCN010000285.1:2777-3860 GCA_964544195.1 uncultured Phycisphaeraceae bacterium
TCGATCGAAGGCAATCGGTCGGGCGTGTTCTCAAGCGTGTCGACGCCTACGTTTTCGGGGCTGGGGCTGAGCCTTATCTATCAACCGGGCACGATCTCATTATTGACAGGATTGCTAGGCGATCTGGACGGCAACGGGTTTGTTGGTCTGGGTGATCTGAATGTCATTCTGAGTAACTGGAACCAATCGGTCGATGCGGGTGTCTGGATATCAGGTGACCCCAGCGGTGATGGGTTTGTTGGCTTGGAGGACCTGAACGTCGTCCTGGGCAACTGGAACGCGGGGACGCCGCCGGGTGGTCCGGTGCCTGAGCCGGCGTCGATGGCGTGGGTCGCCGTGTCCGCATTGATACTGCGACGCGCTCGGCGTTGAACGGACCGACCGGTTAACAACCGTAAAAAAGACGAAAAGGCAAAGTTCCTCGCTGAAGCGCTAAGTGCGGTTGTTCGGTCCTGCTATGCTATGGGTCTTACCTTGTGAGGAGTGCCCCATGGCCATCAAGACATCCCTGTTCGACCTGTCCGGTAAAGTCGCGCTGGTAACCGGCGGCGCCAGTGGTCTCGGCAAAGCGATCGCCGCCGCCCTGATCGAACACGGCGCCCGGGTCCTGATCGGCTCGCGCACACAGGCCAAGGTCGACGCCGCGGCCGAGGAGCTGGACGGGATCGGCGACAACACCGGCGAAGACCCGGTGGCGGCCGGGGTGGTGCTGGACGTCACTTCAGACGCCTCGGTCGAGCGGGCCGTGCGCAAGGCGGTGGATGTGTTCGGCGGGTTGCACATCGTGGTCAACTCGGCCGGGTACACCATCAAGAAGCCGACGTTCGACCTGTCCGCGGAGGAGTTCAACGGGCTGTACGACACACACGTGACCGGGTCGTTGCGTGTGGCCAAGGCGGCGGGACACATCTTCCGCGAGCAGCACGAGGGGTGCATCATCAACATGGCCTCACTGAGCAGCTTCGCCGACCTGATCGAGGTGGCCGGGTACGTCTCCGCGAAGACCGCCGTGGTCGGGTTGACCCGGGCGCTGGCTAACGAGTGGGCGAAGTACGGCATCCGCACCAACGCGATCGCGCCCGG
>CAZJCN010000286.1:0-3839 GCA_964544195.1 uncultured Phycisphaeraceae bacterium
GACGGGCGGGTGCATGGCGTGATCGTGGGTTGCCGGGACGATGCCGGCCGGTGGCTGCTGATCCGCCGTTCTGAAAACGTGGCGGCCCCACTGAAGGTCTGTTTCCCGGGCGGAGCGGTGGAAGTAGGCGAAACACCGGAGCAGGCGGCCGTGCGTGAAATCCGTGAAGAACTGGGTCTGCACGTCGCCGACATCGAACGGGTCTGGGATCACACGTTCCACGAACACCCGTTGCGGCTTTTCGGATTTCTGGCAAGGTCATATTCAGGAGAACTGACGCCGGATCGACACGAGGTGTCCGAGATACTGTGGTTGACCGCAGGTGAAGCCGGCTCCCACCCGGACGCGATGCCCCGGACCCAGGACTTCGTGTCAGCACTGGAATGCGCCGCGGCCTCGGGCCACCGGTGAACAGCATCACGTCCCCTCATCCGTCAGGGGAGGCAGATTCTTTAATTGGTGGATCAGCTCTTCGCTGGCGCCCGGGATGGCGACGAAGTTCTTCACGTCCTCGGCAAACCGCTCGTTGACCTTTCGGATACGCACACGGTACTTGCTGATCGTGTCGGCCTGTTCCTTGTCGGAGAATTGCTTCATCTTCGGGATCAGCTCCCGCATGTCCTGAACGATCAGCAAGATCTCGGCGGTCACCGCCTTGGCTTGAGACTCATTCGTCACGCCTTTAAGCAGCGAGCCGATCTTCTCGACCTTCGCCAGGTAAAGCTCCATCAGTCGGTCGCTGTCGGTCTTGGGGGTCGGGTGTTCGCGATCCTCGGCGCAGCCCAGGGATACACCCAGCAGCAGCGCCAACAGCACGAACATGATATAGGCCGAACGGTTCATGGCTATGGGTATTGTCGGCACAACCGGCAGGATGAAATAAAAACCCCGGGCGGGAAAGCCCGGGGTGGCTGGTGTGGTGATGGAGGATGGATGTTTCTGAATCAGGCCAGCAGGCTCTTGCCGACGCTGTGCAGGTCCTCGCAGGCCTCTTTGACGCGCTGGCACATGGATTCTTCGCCGGCTTTCATCCAGGCCCGCGGATCGTAGACCTTCTTGTTGCCGACCTCGCCGTCGATCTTCAGCACGCCGTCGTAGTTCTTGAACATGTGGTCGGCGACGGCTCGCGTAAAGGCGTACTGGGTGTCGGTATCGACGTTCATCTTAACCACGCCGTAGTGGAGGGTTTCCTCGATCTTGGATTTCTCCGAGCCGGACCCGCCGTGGAAGACGAGCCAGAACTTGGCGTCGGGGCCGTATTCCTTCTTCAGTGCCTCCTGACCCTGCTTGAGGATCTCGGGCTTGAGCTTGACGACGCCGGGCTTGTACGAGCCGTGGACGTTGCCGAAGGTCGCGGCGAACATGTACTTGCCGTCCTTGACCTCGCTGAGCCGACGGTAAACCTCAACCATGTCTTCGGGGGTGGTGTAGAGTTTTTCGTTGGGGGTATCGGCACCGCCGGCCGCGCCGTCTTCCTCACCGCCGACCACGCCGGCTTCGACCTCGAGGATCTGGCCGATCTTGCTCATGCGTTCGAGCAGCGGGACCGCCACGTCCATGTTGTCCTTCAACGGCAGAGCCGAGCCGTCCATCATGTGGCTGGAGAACAGCGGCAGCTTGCCTTCCTTGACCCGACGCTCCGATTCTTCGATCAGCGGGATCAGGAAGCTGTCGACCTTCTCCGGCTGACAGTGGTCGGTGTGCAAAGCAACATAGACGTTGTACTTCTCAGCCATGCGGTGGACGTGTTCGGCGATGCTGATCGCGCCGAGGACCATGTCCTTGACACCCAGGCCGGAGGCGAACTGACCGCCGCCGGTCGAGACCTGGATGATCCCGTCAGACTTGCACTCGGCAAAGGCCTTGAGCGCAGCGTTCGCGGTGACCATGCTGGTGACGTTGATCGCCGGATACGCGAAGTGGTTGTTGTACGCGTTGTCCAGCATCTTGCAGTAGGTTTGATAATCAGGAACGGGCATGGATCGCCTCTTTCTTTGAAAAAGGGTCGGTTTGGTGGGGATACAGTCGATGCCGACCCGCGCGGCCGGCATGCCCGCGCGAACCAACGCCGCGCAGGGCTAAGCAATATAGCAGATCACAGGGTATCAGCCAAACTCGTCCGATGATAGGTCATACGGTAGTCGCTGGTTAACGCCCTTTCGCCCTGCCGGTCTTTGGGTTACAACAATCCGCCATGAGCCGATCCCTACCCCGATCCGTGACCCTGCCCCGAGGCTTCCGCGCCGCGGGCACGACCTGCGGCATCAAGCCGTCCGGCAAACCGGACATGTCGCTGATCGTTGCCGACGTCCCCTGCGCCGCCGCCGCGGTGTTCACCACCAACCGCGTGCCGAGCGCGCCGGTCACGGTCGGCCGACGCCACATCCGATCGGGCAAGGCAAGGGCCTTCGTCATCAACTCCGGCTGCGCCAACGCCGCCACCGGC
The DNA here is from genome assembly GCA_964544195.1 of uncultured Phycisphaeraceae bacterium. Taxonomy (GTDB): domain Bacteria; phylum Planctomycetota; class Phycisphaerae; order Phycisphaerales; family Phycisphaeraceae; genus CAZJCN01. The sequence continues at coordinate 2,447 of CAZJCN010000286.1, forward strand.
AAACAGGGCGAAGCCAACGCCATAGCGATGTGCAAACACGTCGCCGAGGTGATGCAGGCACAAGGCACACCGATCTCGCCGCGCGAGGTGCTGCCCAGTTCCACCGGCGTCATCGGGCCGCAACTGCCGATGGACAAGATCGCCCGCGGGATCGGTCAGCTCGCCGCCGGCCTGTCACGCGGCCCCGAAGCCGACAGACAAGCGGCACAGGGCATCATGACCACCGACCTGGTCCCCAAGGCCGGCAACGTCTCGTTCAAACTCAACGGCCGAACCGTCCGGATCGGCGGGATCGCCAAGGGCAGCGGCATGATCGCCCCGAACCTCGCCACGATGCTGGTCTACCTGGCCACGGACGCCGCGATCAGCCCGGCTATGTTGCGTCAGGCTCTGCGCACTGCTACGGGTGCGAGCTTCAACCGAATCAGCGTCGATCAACACACCAGCCCCAGCGACACCGTCGCGATCCTCGCGTCCGGGCTGGCGGGACACAAGACGATCACCGCGACCGGCCGGGCGTTCAGGCTTTTTGTCGAAAAACTCACCGACCTGTGCAAGAACCTGGCGTACCAGATCGTTCAGGATGGTGAGGGCGCAACGCGCGTGTTCCACGTCACCGTGACCGGGGCACGCAGCGAGCGCGAAGCAGACCGGGTCGCCAGGGCGGTCGTCGATTCGCCGCTGGTCAAGACCGCGGTGCACGGCTGCGATCCGAACTGGGGCCGGATCGTCACCGCCGCCGGGTATGCCGGAGTTCCGATCACCCCCGCCAAGCTCACGCTGACAATCGGCAAGCTCGGCCGACCCGGCGTAACCGTGTTCAGCAAGGGTGTGCCCTGTGACCTGACCAAGGCCCAGCAACGACGGCTCGACAGCGCCATGACCGCTCATGACGTCGCCTTCACCCTGACGCTCGGCCGGGGCAAAGCCGAAGTTACCTGGCTTGGATGTGACCTAAGCCGTGAATATATAAGGATCAACGCGGATTACACGACGTGACGGAAAGGACAGGACGCGAGAAACTTCGGCCACCGGCATCCCGCCGGATGTCGAACGATTCACGCCCCGAACCACCATGCCGAAAACCCGCCGGACCTTTGACAGCAAACCCGTATCCGGTTAAAAGTTAAGTGCCTGAAAAGCGGATAGACCCAACGCTGTTCGAGCACGCCTGCAAGAGGCACCGACGTTGTTCTGTGGGGACCACCGCCCGAAAGACCCGTTCAGGAGCAGTTCCATGAAGTTGACCATGACGCGCCGATTGGCTGTCGCCACTGTTGCCCTCGCCGGCCTGTCCACCACGGCCGCCCATGCCGGGACGTTTCCGACCGACCAGCACGAATTCATCCACCGCAAGATGGCGCAGGAAACACCGGAAGCCCGGTCGGTGGGC
>CAZJCN010000287.1:0-3832 GCA_964544195.1 uncultured Phycisphaeraceae bacterium
GTCGAGTTCGAGAAGGGACACACGATGATTGTCGCCGGCTCGACCTCGAACGACGTCGGGCTGGAGGTCATGGTGCGCGGACACAAGGCGAATATCTATCTGGGCGGGCGCAATTGCGTGCTCCGGCCGGAGCGGATCTTCGTGGACGATGTGGACGCGATGGAGATCCCGGCGGAAGACATCGGCAACGATCAGGACGCCTTGCGTCGTGACTGGCTGTCGTGCATCCGGACCCGCCAGCCCAACCGCAGCCAGGTCGACTTGGCGACGCAGGTCATGGTAGTCGTGGACCTGGCGACACGGTCGATGTGGGAGGGCCACGCGTATCGTTTCGACCCGGCGACCCTGACCGCCACCAAGATCTGAACCTCATGCCGATTCAACTGGCGATACAGGCGATGGGTACGCGCTTCGAGCTGGTGCTCGACGGTGGGGATGATGTGCGCCTGCGTGCTGCGGGGGAAGCGGCGCTCGACGAGATACGCCAGTGTCACGACCTCTATAACCTTTTCGACCCGGGAAGCTGGCTGAATGTGATCAACCGCCGGGCGGCGCACGAGCCGGTCGAGCTGGACGGCTGGACGTGGGATCTTTTGCAAACTTGCCGACAGGTGTACGGCGCCTCGAACGGTGCGTTTGATGTCACGGTCGGGCCGTTGATGCGTGCATGGGGATTTCACGGGCCGAAAAGGATCGAGCGGGTGGCACAGGTGCCATGCTGCGTCGGCATGTCCGAGGTTGAATTGAACGCGGACACACGAAGCGTTCATTTCCGAAAACAGGGCGTGATGCTTGATCTTGGCGGGATCGCAAAAGGCTTTGCGATTGATCGGGCAATCGAGGTTTTACATGAGGCGGAAGTCGAGTGTGCCTTGTTGCATGGCGGAACAAGCACGGTTGCGACGATCGGCACCCCACCGGGCCGGGACGGCTGGCGTGTCGGTATTCATCCGCACGGATGCCTGACACCCAACGAATCAATCGCGAAGTATGACACTGGCCCCATCGTCTGCTTGAAAGATCAAGCTCTTTCCGTCTCGGCACCACACGGACGAACACGAGAACTGGACGGGGAAACACTGGGCCACGTCTTGGACCCGCGCAACGGGCGGCCGGCACGATGCGGGGCGTTTGCCGCTGCGGTCGGGGCGTCCGCGTGTCTGACCGATGCGTGGTCCACCGCCCTGCTGGTGCTGGGCGAACCCCCCGCCTTGATGCCCGACACGATCCAAGCGATCTTTCCGAACCACACACCCGCCAACCCGATACTGGAGGATGTTTCTGTATGACGACGACGGACCGACGGACGTTTTTGAAGACCACCGGGCAGGCGCTGGCGGTGGTGTCGATGATGCCGGCTCTGGGTTTCGGTGCGGACCTGGAATTGAAGGAGGAACTGCCGGTCGCGATCATCGGGATGGGCCGACAGGGCCGAGCGATCGCGGGTGAGTTACATAAGATCAAGGGGGTGAAGGTCACAGCGATCTGCGATGTTGATCCGGGCCGACTGCGTTCGGGCGCGCGACGGGTCGCTGGTGCAGCAACTTATGATGATCCTGACAAGTTGCTTGGTGAGGCGAAAGACGTCGTGGCGGTTTTTATTGCGACACCGACGCACACCCATCGGCCGATCTTCGAAGCGGCAGTTGCGGCGGGTAAACACGTGTATTGCGAAGCCCCGTTGGCTTCCACGATTGACGACTGCCGGGCGATGGCGTCGGCGGCGCGGGGCGCCAAGACGGTGTGTGCGGCCGGGCTGCTGGGACGGAGCAACCCGGTTTACAAGCTGGCACGGACGTTCTTCCGGTCCGACTCGGTCCGGGACCTGATCGCGATGCGAGCGCAGGCCAATGAAAAAACCACCTGGCGCAGCCCCGCGCCGGACCCGGCAAGAGAAAAGGCGCTCAACTGGCGGCTTGATCCCGAGGTTTCGATCGGGTTGGCCGGGGAATGGGGCACACACCAGTTCGATGTATTTCACTTTTACACGAAAAAGTATCCAACCTCGGTGACGGCACGCGGATCGATCCGGCTGCACAAGGACGGGCGCGAGGTGGCCGACACGATCGCGGCGATGTTCGGGTTCGATGACGGCAGCGTGCTCCAGTATGCCGCGACACTGGGTAATTCCTATGAAGGAACTCACGAGGTGTTCTATGGCTCGAACGCGGCGATCAAGCTCGCCTGGACGCACGGCTGGATGTTCAAGGAAGCCGACGCCCCGACGCAGGGCTGGGAGGTCTACGCGAACCGACAGCGTTTTCACAATGAAGAAGGCATCACGCTGATCGCCGACGCCACCCAACTCGCTTCGCAGGGCAAGCTTGAATCCGGCGTGGGCCTGCCGAACCCGCCGTTGTATTACGGGCTGGCGGACTTTCTTAAGAGCGTGACCGAGGGAACCCGCATCGTGACCACCATCGACGAGGGTGTGCGGGCGACGATCGTCGGCATCCTGACAGATCAGGCGGTGCGTACCGGCGAAACGGTCTCGATCGATCCCGCGTTGTTGGCTGGAGGGTAAACATGGCTGAGCGTTCACTGCTGCGGCCGTTGGGCATCACCGCCCGTTTGGGGCTGACGCTGATCGTGCTGACTTTGCTGGGTGGCCTGATCGTGTCAGGGATATACCTGCGCATGCATCACGAAAACCGGGATGAACAGCCCGGGCTGACGATGATGGACATCCGCGGGCACTACAGCGGTGTCAACGTCCCCGCCCCACTACTCAGCGCGATCGAACGGGGACACCCCGAGGATCTGCCTGATGCGTCACGCGACGTGCTGATCGACTGGCTCAAGAGTGACCGTATCAGCGAGGACTACGACAACCTCGACCTCGGCGCGATGGCGCCGGCGGAGATCATCGCGGACAGTTGCCTGAGTTGTCACAGCCGACAGAGCGAAGGCGAAGGGACTTATGCGAAGCTGCCTCTGGATTTTTATGACGATGTAATCGCTGTCGCGGTGTCGCGCGACATTCGGCCGGTCGGCACGGAGGTGCTGGCCGCTTCGACGCATACCCATGCGATCGGTTTGTCTTTGATGGCGCTGGCATCGTGCGGGCTGGTGTTGTTGACCGGTTGGTCCAGGAAGATGGCGAATTCGATCGTGCTGATGATCGGGCTGGGCCTGGCGATGGACCTGTCCGGCTGGTGGATTGCGAGGGTGAACGACAATGCCGTCCCCATGATCGTGGCGGGCGGGTTCCTCTTTGCTGCGGGCGTCACGATCGCCCTGCTGCTGGTTTTGGCGGACCTGTGGCGGCCGGGCAAGAGTGCTTGATTGAACGTATCAGCCGGATACCGGGCATGCCCAGAACCCGTGTGACGACGTGTCACCCGGCAAGTTCTTCACGGACACGTTCAAGCAGCGCCTTGGTTGCCGCGATCCCGTCCATCTCGCTTAGCCGGGAACCCTCGTACTCGATGCCGACATAGCCGTGATAGCCGGCGTCAAGCACGATCTTCATCATGCGTCGGTAATCCGTGCCGGTTTCGTTGCCGGCCTCGTCAAAGTCGTGACTCTTGGCGGACACGGCCTTGGCATAGGGCATCAGTTCGGCGACGCCCTGGTACCGATCGTACCACTCGTCGTCATGGATACGGAAGTTGCCGAAGTCGGGCAGCGTGCCGATGCGGGGGTGATCGACGAGCTTCATCACGCCTGCGAGCCAGCTCCCGTTGCTGGACAGCCCGCCGTGGTTCTCGACCAGCACGTTCAGGCCGAAGCCGTCCGCCAGTTCACATAGATGCCGTAAGCCGTCGGCGGCGAGTTGCTGCTGCTGTTCAAATGAGCCTTCGCTCGCGGCGTTGACACGGATCGAATGACA
>CAZJCN010000288.1:0-3832 GCA_964544195.1 uncultured Phycisphaeraceae bacterium
GCGTGAACTTGTCGGCAGACACGAATGACATTTCGTCTTTTTCGTCGTGCCTCCACTAAAGGAGAAAAGGTCACGTTTGCGCGCACGAATGCGTCCGTTTCAATGTGGCGCATTATGCGAGGTGTCGGCTGTGTAAGGGGTAACGACTTTTGATGGGTGTTGTGATTTATGGCTGCGAAGCGCGCGTTTTTGTGCGCGCCATTGGCATGATAAAACCTCATGGTTGTTTTGCATGGCATCCAGAGGTGTTTGAACGGGTAGAGGGGGCAGGCGTGATGCGTTCGTGCGACGGTCGGCAGGCATCATGTGTGGGCTGTTGGATGATTCAGTGGTTGTGTTCCATGGTCAACTCGTCGGCAGGCCGGGTGAGTCATTTTCGTTCGGATGAGCGGGAGTGTTCAGCAGCAACTGGTAGAGCGCCACATCAAGCCAACGGCCGAACTTGTATCCCACCTGCGGCAGCAATCCGACGCGCTTGAAGCCGAGCTGTTCATGCAGGGCGATGCTGGGTGTGTTGTTTGCTTCGATGACGCCGATCATCGCGTGGAGATCGTTGTGCCGGGCCGCTGAGATCAATTCCTGCATGATGATGCGGCCAAGCCCCTGCCCGCGAGAATCCTTGCGAACGTAGACGGAATGTTCCACGGTGTACTTGTAAGCGGGCCATGCCCGGAACGTGCTATAGCTTCCGAAAGCCAGGAGTGTTCCATCGTGATCCTCTATGCCGACAACGGGGAAGCCGCCTGTTCTCCTTACGTCAAACCAGGACGCGATGTTCTGTCTTGTGCGGGGTTTGTAGTCGAACAGGGCGGTGGAGTTCTGGATGGCGTCGTTGAAAATATCCAGCATGGCATCCGCGTGACGCTCAAAGCTGCAGTTCACGATGGCATGTGTATCCACTGCGGCCTCCATGGTGGCGACGGGTTCAGGCGGGGTGTTGCCATTCGAAGTCTTCGAGGTGTTGCCGGAGCCGGTCGAGGTTGGGGAAGCGTTTGAGGATGAGGGAGTGTTTCATGCCGGCGCAGATGTGTTTGATTTCGGGGGGGAGTTTGGCGTAGTGCTTTCGTCCGCCGAGGCAGTCGTGGAAGACGCCGATGGTGTCGATGATGTCCTGCTGCTGTTTGTATCGGGCGGGTTTGCCCCAGTCGTAGAAGTCGACGAGCTTGAGGGTGAAGCCGATGCCCTGGGGGTTGATGACGATGTTGTCGGTGTGGACGTCGCCGTGGTATTCGCCGGTCCGGTGGATGGTCTGCAGGCCGAGGACGAGGTGGTAGAGGACGTGCAGGGCGACGTAGTGGTGCAGTCGTTTGCCGGGGTGTTGTTCGATCCATCGGCCCAGTGGCATGCCGGGGCACAGTTCGCTGATCATGGCGAGGGTGTGTGTGCCCCGGATGGTGACGGGGACGGAGTGGAGGTACTGGAGGACGATGGGGCAGCGTTTCAGCGCGTCGAGTTTCCGGGCGTGCTTGATGGGCCGTTGTCGTGTGGGGTCACAGTGTGGGAAGTAGATCTTGGCGGCGCGCAGGATATTGGTGCCGGTTTCCAGGACCTCGTAGACTTCGCCCTCGATGCCCTGCCCGATGAGAGATCGGACGACGTAGTGTCGGCCGATTTTTCTGCCGGGCTTGAGTGCGAAACTGCTGATTCTGGGGGTCATGCGTGGTGTTGCAGGTTCGCGTCTGAGGGAGTCGGTCGGGTCTGTTTATTCGGTGGCGGCGGGTTCGGTGTTTGACGCGTGGTCCGTCGCGTCGGGCTTGGGTGCCGCCTTTTGGGGTGCGTTCTTATCCGGTGCCAGGACCATGGTGGCGCGTCGGCCCATCATCTTGGGCGGTGCTTCGACCTTGGCGATGTCGGCGAGGTCTTCGCAGATCTTGTTCATGGAATCCAGGCCGAGGTTCCGGTGTGCCATTTCCCGGCCGCGGAACAGCATGGTGAACTGGACCTTGTCGCCGTCTTCGAGGAACTGTCGGGCCTTGGACATTTTGATGTCCAGGTCGTGGCTGTCGATCTTGGGTCGCAGCCGGATGCCTTTGAGTTCGCTCTGCTTGGCGTGGCTGCGGGCCTTTTGTTCCTTCTTTTTCTGGGCGTACTTCCACTTCCCGTAGTCCATGATTTTGCACACGGGGGGGTCGCCTTGTGGCGCGACTTCCACCAGGTCCAGCCCGGCTTCCCTGGCGCGTCGTTTGGCTTCATCAAGCTCGACGATGCCGACGGGGTTGTCGTTCTCATCGATCAGGCGGACGGGTGAGATGCGGATCAGGTCATTGACACGCAGGCGTTTGCCGGTGTCGCGTGGCTGGGGTCGGGAACGTCCTCTAGCGATGGGAGCAACCTTTCAGACTAAAAACAAACCTTGTCATCGTTGGCGGGCAGGGGTTTTATTCGACCTGCCGACCTTGCCCTGCCGGGTCACGCACCCGGCATGAAACGTCTCGGTCGAGGCGCAGCATCCACGCCCCGGCCGAATCGGGCCTATGGATTATATCGTCAACAGGTTATCGCTGGGCATCAAACTCGGCAAGGGCAGGGGCGATAAAAATGGCTTTTGCTGGGAGCTTACCCCCGGGGCGGGTGGGGTGAGCGGTGGTTAGGGGGTCAGAGCTGGCGGGCGAGCATGAGGAGCCAGTAGGCGAAGGGGGCGACGACGATCGGGGAATCGACGACATCGAGCACGCCGCCGAAGCCGGGGATGGATCGTCCGGAATCCTTGATCCCGGCGTCCCGCTTGAAGAGGCTGGCGACGAGGTCACCGAACTGGCCGACCAACCCGATGACCATCCCGCTGATGGCGGCGAACCAGAGGGGGTAATGGACGTGCACGAAATCCCGGGTGCCGTCGATCCGGTGCCAGTAGCCGCCTGCGTCATTGGTGTTGGCGAGGTAGGCCAGTGTGGTGGCGAGGATGGCGGAGAGCGTCATCCCGCCGATCAGTCCCTCCCAGGTCTTGCCGGGGCTGAGCCAGGGGATGAGCTTGTGTCTGCCGATGGCCATGCCGGTGAAGTAGGCGCCGATATCGCAGGCCTTGGTGATGCCGATGATGGCGACCAGGAGCCACGCGGAGTGCCAGGCGCGGATCGCCATGAGGTAGCCGGGCAGGACGCCGAGATAGACGAAGGTGAACATGGCGGCGGCGGCGGCGTGGATGGCGCCCTGCGTTCGTCCTCTTCGGCTGTGTATCACGAGGCTGGCGAGGAACAGGCCGGTCATGGCGGAGCCGTAGATCGCCACGGCGGTCTGGGTGTCGATGTGGTGAGGGATCGCATAAAACAAGCCGAGCCCGAGCAGCCCGCTGAGCACGATGACGGGGGTGTCGATCATGACGCCCTTGGCGCGGAAGATCGCGCACATCTCGCGTGCGCCGAGGATGACGGTCAGGGCGAAGCACATCAACAGCAGCAGGCCGGAGGGCAGGTACGTTCGGCCGAGGAACAGGGTTTGGAGGGGGGTATCGGTGAGGTCGATGCTGTCGAGTTTCGCGTCGAGCAGGAAAATCCCGATCAGCGCAGCGATCATGATCGGGCCGAAGATGAGCCGGTATCTCAGCATGGTGTGGCATGGTATCCGAATCGGGGTGGTGGGCGTCAAGCGGCGGGGTTGGCCGGAAGGGCGCGGATGGGCTACCTTGACACGGTAACGATGCGAAGTGACAGACGATTGATGAAAGCGGTGATGATCTGGCTGGCCGTGTGGGTCTGCGGGGTGTGGAGTGTATCCCCAGCCGAGGGGCAGTCTCTACCCGCAGCGGGCGACAGTCATGGCATGTGGTTGCTGGAGCCGAGGCAGAACCAGCCTGATGTGCATACGGTGCTTCATCATGTGTTGACCGAGCCGC
>CAZJCN010000289.1:0-3811 GCA_964544195.1 uncultured Phycisphaeraceae bacterium
CCGGCGGGGCGTCAGCGGCGACCCGGGCCCGACGCATGAACGAGCAGGCCGAGATTATCATGCTCGAAAAGGACGGCTACGTGTCGTTCGCCAACTGCGGCCTGCCGTATTACCTCGGCGGTGAGATCACCGACCGAGACAAGCTGCTGGTCGCCAAGCCCGAGCTCTTCGCGGAACGGTTCAACATCGATGTGCGCACCCGACACGAAGCCACTTCGATCGACCGCACACGGAAAGTCGTGCAGGTCTTGAATCACAACACGGGGGAAACCTTCGAACTGCCTTACGACAAGCTGATCCTGGCCCCGGGCGCCTCACCGATCATCCCGCCAATCGAAGGCGTGAACGCCAGCAACGTGTTCACGCTGCGGAACATTGAAGACACCGACCGCATCCATACTTTCCTTCAGTCGGCCAAGCCGCGCAAGGCGGTTGTCGTCGGTGCTGGCTTCATCGGACTCGAGATGGTCGAACAACTGTCTCGGCTGGGCATCGATACCGCATTGGTCGAGCTGGTCGATCAGGTTCTGCCTCCGCTTGATGCTGAGATGGCGCACCTGCTCGAGGTTGAGCTCGCAAACAACGGCGTTCAACTCCACCTCGGTGACGGTATTCAATCCATCCTCACCGAAGCAGACAGGGCAAATGGGGTGGTCCTTGCCAGCGGGAAACAGCTTGATGCCGATGTCGTCATCCTCGGGGTGGGCGTCCGACCCAATGTGGCGTTGGCCAAAGACGCCGGCTTGACCCTAGGCCAGACCGGGGGCATCGCGATCAACGAATACGCCCAGACTTCCGATCCGGACATCTATGCCGTCGGCGATGCTGCGGAATATCAATACGGCCCAACCGGTCAGCCGATGCGGATTCCCCTCGCAGGCCCGGCCAACCGTAGCGGCCGAATCGCCGGTCAACACGCCGCCACCGGGTCATCCGAACCCTTGTCGCCCGTCTTCGGCACCGCGATCGCCCGGGTCTTCGGCCTGTCCGCCGGGATGACGGGCCTGTCGCGCAAACTGGCGAACAAACTGGGCATCCAGGCCGCCAGTGTGGTCATCGTCGCCAACCATCACGCCGGCTACTATCCCGGTGCCAAACCGATCACCCTCAAACTGATCTACGACCCGGACACGGGCAAGGTGCTCGGAGCACAGGCCGTCGGGGCCGAGGGAATCGACAAACGTATTGACGTGATCGCCACCGCCATGCGGTTCGATGCCACGGTCCATGACCTGGAAGGCATCGACCTCGCCTACGCGCCCCCCTTCGGCTCAGCCAAAGACCCGGTTCACATGGCCGCCTTCGCCGCCTGCAATGCACTGAGCCGGCATGTCCGTGTTCTCGACCCCGACGCCGATCTGCAAGGTGTACAGGTGTTGGACGTGCGAACCCCGGCCGAAGTGCAACGCCAGCCGGTCCCGGACGCCGACCGTGTCGCGACCATTCCTATCGACCAGCTGCGTAGCCGGATCGACGAACTGGATCGCGATCAACCCGTAGCGGTGATCTGTGCTTCCGGATTGCGGGGCTATGTCGCTGCCCGCGTCCTGATGCAGCACGGCTTCAAAGACGTTTCAAATATCACCGGCGGGGTCATCATGCGGACCCACGCCCTCGCCAAGCAAACGATCTCACACGAAAGGAGATCATCATGACAATCGCAACCGTCGATACCATTCAGACCATCAGCCCACAGGAACTCAAACACCTGCTGGAATCCGGTCGGCCGATCGACCTGATCGACGTCAGAACGCCTGCCGAGTATCGTTCCGTGCATCTGACGGCGGCCCGCAATGTTTCTCTGGACACACTCGACGCGCAAGCATTGCTGAATCAGCGTGTCGGCGAGCAGGGGGACCCGATCTACGTCGTATGCCAGAGTGGAGCCCGTTCCGCCAAGGCGTGCAAAGCCTTGCTTGAGGCGGGCATCAAAGCCGTCAGCGTCACAGGAGGAACCCCCGCTTGTGAGCAAGCCGGGATCCCCGTCGAACGGGGCAAGGCGGTGATCTCACTCGAACGACAGGTCCGCATCGCGGCGGGATCTCTGGTCCTTCTGGGCACGATTCTAGCTGCGGCGGTCAGCCCGTGGTTCCTGATTATCCCCGGCTTTGTCGGCTGCGGGTTGATCTTCGCCGGCCTCACCGACTGGTGCGGGATGGGCCTGCTGCTGGCAAAGATGCCGTGGAACCGCTGCACGGACACATCCTGCTGTATCCGGTAGTGTCGTGCCCGGTGTCTTCTAATCCGAAACCGTAATAGTCGGCTGTTCCGCTCCGCCGGAAGCGACAAAATCGTCCACGCGCTGCTGGAAAGTATCGACCAGCGCCTGCAGCTCCTCCGCGAGCTTGCCGCCCTCATCGAAGTTGGCGCTCGGGTTGCCCGCATCACTGTTGTGACGCAGCGCCATGTTGATCGGGATGGCGCCGAGACAGGGGATGTTCATCTGCCCGGCCATGGCCTGAGCGCCGCCCTTGCCGAAGATGTCGTATTCCTTACCGTCGTCACCGATGAAGTAGCTCATGTTCTCCACCACGCCGAGCACTTCGATGTTGAGCTGCTGAAACATGCGCACGGCTCGGCGGGCGTCGTCCTGGGCAACTTTCTGTGGCGTGCAGACCACGACCGCGCCGGTCAACGGGAGGATCTGACTCATGGTCAACGGCACGTCGCCGGTCCCGGGGGGCAGGTCGATGATCAGGTAATCCAGCGGTCCCCATCGGGTCTGCTTGGCGATCTGCTGAAACGCGCCGTGAGCCATCGGCCCTCGCCAGATCAACGGCTTGTCCTCTTCGACCAGCGCTCCGAGAGTCATCGCCGCCAACCCGTGAGCATGAAACGGGATCAGTTGATTGCCCTGCGCTTGAGGGGCTTGACCGTGCAGTCCCAACATGGTCGGCAGACTCGGGCCGTAGATATCACCGTCCAGCAGCCCCACGCGCAGCCCTTTCCGGGCCAGCCCGACCGCCAGGTTCACCGACACGGTGGATTTACCCACCCCGCCTTTCCCCGCCCCCACAGCGATAATCCGGTCAACCCCCGGCAGGGCCTCGGGTTGGGGCGGTTGTGCGTGTTGGGCGGGTTGGTTTTCGGACATCCTGCATGCTCCTTTCATCGGCCGATCATGATTCCGGTAAGTCTCGGCCGAATGATAGGGGCAGGTGACTGAATAGACCAGTTGACGGATTCGACATGCAATACACCGGCTGGCAGGGCGTTATACCGGCAAGCCCGTGTCGGGCAGACCCAAGCGAGTGATTAGCAGAAAGGAAACACACCATGTTCGCACTTAAAACCCGCACGCGAAGTGCCCTGATCCTGGCCACGGCTCTTGCACTGTCCAGCAGCTATGCCTTGGCCGAGCGTAACGGTGAAGGCCCACCAGACGGAGACCGGCCCCATCCCAGACACTTCGAAGGCAAGCCCGGCCCAAAAGGCCCGCATGCCCGTGGCGACATGGCCCACCGGTTCTTCGGCGGTCTGGACCTTACCGAGGAACAGAAAACCCAGATCCGTGACATCATGAAGCAGTTCGGCGAAGAACGCCGGGCGTGGCACGAAGCCCACAAGGAAGACTTTGAAGCGCTCCGTGAGAAAATGCGTGCCGCTCGGGAATCGGACGACCCCGAAGCCGTCAAGGCCGTTCACGAGGAAATCAAGGCCCTGATGGAATCCGCCCCCAAACCGGACGCCACCCACGACCAGATCCGCGCTCTGCTGACGGAAGAGCAGCAGGCCAAGTTCGATGAACGCGTCGCCAAGATGCGTGAGCGGATGGAGCAGTGGCGCGAAAAACACAAGGACGGCCCGCCGA
>CAZJCN010000290.1:0-3781 GCA_964544195.1 uncultured Phycisphaeraceae bacterium
CGCATCGGGGCTATCGGAACCGGGGCAAGCGCCCCATCGACACCGTCAGGGAATACCTGAAAAATGTCAGGAAAGATGGTTAGTCATACAATCTACAATACCGTCAAGCCTCACAAAGGCAACGATGGAATGACGCCGTACGAAAAGCACTATGAGCATTTCTACGGCCAACAAAAACTGTAAACAACGCGGAGATTTCTAATATCTAGGGCAAGCCAATCCATTGGCCATAAACACCATGGGCGGAGCCTTAGCTCCGCCCATGGTGTTTATGGATAGCCCTTGGCCTTATCAGGGCGTGATCTTATAAATTCTGTTTCCTCCGCCGACGCCGCCCTCGACCGCGTAGAAATTTCCCGAAGCATTATCAAAACAAAATCCACTTATCCCCATAGCAAAGGTCGTGTTGCGAGGTGCAATGGAAAATATATTTTGGGAGGGAGCAGGAAACACCTTTCGAACATAATCACCTCCACTATAACCTACTAATGCATATACGTTGCCTGATGCATCAACCTCGATATCTCTCCTGAAATAACCGGCATTTGAGATTATGCTACTCGCACCCGAGGGATCAATCTTGTAAACATATCCCGATGCCATGGATGTCACATAGATGTTGTTGGAAGCATCCACAGCAATTCCAGAAGGGCCAGGAATGGATGACGATAGTGTCGTGACCACACCCGTGGGTGAAACCTTACGAACCCTACTGTTAAGCTGGTCCGCCACATAGAGATTGCCGATGGAATCTATTGCTATTCCTTGTAGACCCTTAAACTGTGCAGCCGAGCCCACGCCATCTGCAAAGCCTCTCGTTCCCGATCCAGCCAGTTTCGTGACCATTCCCACCGGTGTGATCTTGTAGATGGCCGCGTCTGCCGTTACATAAACGTTGCCGGACGCATCCACTGCAATTCCTTGAAGGCCCCCTGGAAGGCCTCCTATTCCTGAACTCGCCAGCGTCGTAACCACGCCTGCCGGCGTAATCTTGCGAACATATCCCTGGTATTCAACCACATAAAGATTTCCTGATGTATCCATCGCAACATCTACGGGCTGATTGAACATGGCAGAAGTGCCAATGCCATCTTTATGACCTGCAGTGTATGAACCGGCCAGTACGGTCGGCCAATACACCGAGCTTACCGCGTACCTTGACGACAGTCGCGTGGGAACGCCGCCAACGATGGCCTGTACGCGATAGAAATACTGAGTGCCAATTGGGCCCAGCCCAGTATGCGTCCAGGTTGTTCCGGTAATGCCTGTGATCTTGTTCGATTGCGGGCCAACGTCCGGACTGTTTGACCAGTACACCACATAGGATGTCGCCCCCGAATAAGGCCACCAGCTTAATTTCAGCGTTCCGGGAGCTGTCTGGGTCAGCGACAAACCGGCCGGCCCCGCAATGCCAGGAACATCAGAAACTACTGGTGAAAGCGAACTTGCACCCCCAGCCGTCTTGGCACGCACGCGGTAGAAGTACGGTGTGCCATTTGTCAGGCCTGTATGGGTATAGCTGGTCGTCGTCAGGGAAATCCTGTTCGAGGCCGTGTTCACCGTCGGCGTCGTACTCCAGAACAGCTCGTAGGTGGCACCCGCCACAGCCGACCAGCTCAATGACATCTGCCCATTGCCAGCCGTCGCCTTCAGGCCTCCCGGAGTCGGAACCATCGGACGGGCTTTGACCACCTTCGATAGCCAACTTGCGCCCCCAGCCTTCACCGCGCGGACGCGGTAATAGTAGAAAGTACGGTTCTTCAACCCGGTGTGGGTATAGCTCGTTCCAGTCACCGGAATCCTGTTCGAGGCCGTGGTCACCGTCGGCGTTGTGCTCCAGAACAGCTCGTAGGTAGCACCCGCCACAGCCGACCACCTCAACGATACCTGACCATCGCCGGCCGTTGCAGTCAGCCCGGTTGGCCGTGGCGTCATGGGCCTGGCACTGAAGGTCCTCGTCAGCGGCCCCAGACTGCCATCCGGCTTGACCACGGCCAGACGATAGAAATAGGTCGTGCCATTGGTCAGGCCTGTATGGGTATAGCTGCCACCCGATCCAGTCACGTAGGAACTCGTCGTGTTGACGGTTCCGGTCGTTGAATAGAAGATGCGAACGCTCGGCGTACGGACCAGAGGTGAGCTCCAGTTCAGCGTCACCTGAGCATCACCGGGGGTCGCCTTCAGACCGCTCAACCTGTAATCCGGCTCCAGCGTAATATCACTGAAGGCGCTATGCCCCATCGTATCGCTTGCCGTTACACGCACCACGCCGCCGCTGCCATGCAGGGACTTCAGCGTTGCTTTCGAGCCAGAAGAAGTCAGCTGCATGTCGTTCGTCGGATCGACGCCCTTGCTCCAGCTCACCGGCGGCTGGAACAAGGACCAGCGCAGATTTGAGGTCAGGCGGATGCTGCCGCCGACGGGAATGCTCGTCGGTCCACTGATCTCCAGCACCGGCGTCGGGTTAGTGAAACCGGTCGCATCGAAGCTTCCGAACACCCGCGAAGTCAGCGGGTCGGTATTGCTGTTCCTCTGCAGTCTCAATTCAAGCGTATGCATTCCGGCCCGGCTCGGGCTGGCATAATACGCCATGTAAAGACCACTGATAAAATCGTAAATCTCGTTGTTGACGGCCTTCATCGTCGTGGTCAGTGCATTGAAGTTCGCACTCTTAAAAACCTTTCCATAGGCCGAAATCTTGTTCATAGTATTCCAGTTTATGCTCCTGCCGACGCCAACCGTGTAAACCGGCTTCTGGCCGGTGTTGATCTGGCTCAACACTGTCGAGAGCGGCACGACCCCGGCCGTATCATTACCGTCGGTCACAAGAATGGCGTTGCCATAGGAGATGCCGCTTTGAGAAAAACTTGTAGTCCAGGACCGCAGCGCGCTATCCAGGCCACCATACAGATTGGTCGTGGGGCCGCCCACGGGCACAGTGACGCCAATGGAATCAATGGCCGCGTTCAACGTTGCCTGATTGCTGGTATAGCCTTGCAAAAGTTTTGCCGGCACCTGATCCACAAGATAGATCGACATCTGCTGACCCTGTGACATTCCGGCCACGGCCGCCTTCGCCGCCGCCTTCAGGCTGGGCAGTCCGCCGGCAACGACCACACTGCCACTGGTATCCAGGAGCAGTGCCGTCTTGATCGTGGTCGGGAAATTTGTAACCGGCTTCACCTCAAGGAAGGACTCCGCCACAGCGATTGGCTGACCATCCTGTGTCGCCAGAACATCATCGGCTGTCAGGTCGCGAACGGATTTGAGGGTATCCCCACGCTGCGCATGGAACATCACATTAACCACCGAACTGGTCAGTGGATCAGGATTTACGCCGAAGTCTCTGATAACGATATACGGAAGATAAGCGCTCTTAACCACGCCCCAGGTCGCAGGTAAAGCTCTGACCGGTCCTTTGCTCAACAGCGTCCTGCCATTCATCAGCATCATGAGGTTCTTACCTGTCGATACCTGATGATACAGAATATCAGCCCGGCCATCGCCATTATAATCGTCAACAGCGGCAATCTCCCAGGATTTCGGAAGACCTTTCACCGCCCCCTTGCTCAGCACAGTCCTGCCATTCATCATCATCACGAGGTTTTTACCCGTCGCCGCCTGATGAAACAGAATATCCGCCTTGCCATCGCCATTGAAATCGGCAACACCGGCAACCCCCCATGAATTCGGTAGGGCTTTCACCGCCCCCTTGCTCAGCACTGTCCTGCCGTTCATCAGCATCATATAGTTCTTACCCGTCGATGCCTGATGAAACAGA
>CAZJCN010000291.1:0-3766 GCA_964544195.1 uncultured Phycisphaeraceae bacterium
CAGATCCTGGGCAATTGTTCTCCGTATGGTTTCTGAATAATCCGTCTGCCACCGATTTCGGTGCGCAGTTCACACATCCCGTCGGCCTTGCCCGCGACGTGACCGATCACGTGAGCTTCCTTACCAAGAGGATGGTTTCGCATCACCTGAATCGCGGTATCCGCTTCGTACGGCCGTACCACGACGACGACCTTCCCCTCATTGGCGACTTCCAACGGGTCCAGACCGAGCATATCCGCCGCGTGTTGCGTCTCAGGTCGGATGGGAATCCGTGACTCATCAAGTGTCACGTGCCAGCCGCTGTCTCTCGCCAGGTCGCAAGCCACACCCGCCAGGCCGGACCGTGTCGCATCCCGCATAAACAGCACATCCGGGACACGATTCAATAATTCGCGGATCAGGCCGTTTAACGGTGCCGCATCGCTGCGTAGAACGCTGGTGACCTGCGGCATCTCCCGTTCAAGCATCACAGCCAACCCGTGCTCACCGATCGGTCCGTTTATAATCAACACGTCGCCGGGTTGAACACGCTGGGGGTCCAGGCGGCGTGTTGCAGGCACTTTCGCGATGCCTGCGGTGGTGATGTAAATCCCATCGCTCTGTCCACGCCCGACTACCTTGGTGTCGCCGGTGACAACGGGCACCCCAGCCTCACGACTCGCTTCGGAGACCGATTCCATTACCCGGTCCAGGTCCCGCATGGGAAAGCCCTCAGCGAGAATCAGGCTTAAAGCAATTCCGATCGGCTCTCCCCCACAGACCGCCAGATCGTTGACCGTTCCGCAGACCGCCAACCTGCCGATATCTCCCCCCGGGAAACGCCAGGGTTGGACGACGTAGCTGTCCACGGTCATGGCAAGACGGTCCTTGCCGCTGGGAGGAAGAATCGCTGAGTCCAGTAGGTCGTTCAGTAGCGTATTGCCGATTCTGGGCAGGATGCGATCGTGGATCAGTTCATCGGTCAACTGTCCCCCGCCGCCGTGGGCAAGTGTGATCCGGTTGCGGGATGACACCGGCTGGGATCCAGCATCATCGACTGTCGATTTAGACCGGACGACTGATCGGGTCATACCTGCACCTCGCTGACCATAGGTTGGCGTATATGTGTCGAGTCCCCGGCCGATACATGTATCCGGTGATACTTGAACCAGGCCTGACACGTCCCTTCGCTACTGACCATGCAAGGCCCGATGGGGTGTGTGGGTGTACAGCCGTTATCAAATAAAACACATTCAGCCGGAGTAATCGCGCCGGTGATCACTTCGCCACACCGACACCCTTTGGGTTCACGATCCGGCGGACGCACCAGGCGGAACTTGTCCTGTGCATCAAACGCGGCATAGTCCGGTCTGAGTGTCAAGCCACTGCCCGGGATCACCCCCAACCCGCGCCACGGCGCGTCAGTTACCTCAAACACACGTTTCAAGGTGGCTTGAGCAACAGTGTTGCCTTCGGGTGTAACCGCCTGGGGATACTGATTGATCAGGCCCGGGCGGCCCTGCTCGACCATGTACACGAGGTCCGCCAATGCCGTAGCGATCTGGTCATCTTCGAAACCGCCGACAACACACGGCAGCCCATATTTCATGGGGATCGATTCAAACTCACGCCAGCCCGTGATCACCGAGACGTGCCCCGGGAGCAGGAATCCATCAATCTTGACACGTCCACTATCCAACAAAGCCGTAACTGCCGGCATGACGAGCTTATGGCTGGCCAAGACGGCAAAATTGGTCAGATTCAGTTGTTCGGCGCGATCGACCGCCGCCGCCGTCGCCGGGGCTGTCGTCTCAAAACCCACGGCCGCAAACACCACCTGTCGCCCGGGATTCTGTTCGGCCAAAGTGACCGCGTCGATGCTCGAATAGACCACACGCACATCGGCACCATCGCCTCTGGCTCGTTCAAGGCTGCCACGGGCACCCGGCACGCGGAGCATGTCGCCATAGGTACATACCGTCACGTCCCGGTCCAGCGCCAGCTCGATCAGCATGTCGATATCACTCTGTGCGGTGACACAGACTGGACAGCCCGGCCCACTCAGCAGCGTGACATTCTCCGGCATGAGGCTCCGCAATCCACTACGGAACACGCTCATCGTGTGGGTCCCACAGACCTCCATGAAGGCCAAAGGCCGGCTGATTTTTCGAGCCGTGTCATGCAACTGCTTCAAAGCCTCTGCGGTACGCTCTTTATCCTGACGCATCGCCAGCCTCCTCGGCGCTGCGCGCCAGATCACCAAGCACCGCCCAGGTCGCCTTCGCTTCGCCGGGTTCGAGTCGCTTGATCACAAAGCCGGCATGGACCAGCACCCAATCTCCAGCCTTTGCCTCTGGCTCGAAGACCGTCTGCACCGGGACACGGTTGCCGTGCAGGTCGGCCACTCCCTGCCCGTCCCGGCATTCCACAAGCTTCGCAGGGACCGCTAAACACATAACGCACCCGCCCTTTCCTGCTGCGCGAGTTGTCGGCTCCAACGCGCCGAGGCTATCGCTGCCTGTCCCAATGCCAGTCCGCCGTCGTTGGCCGGCACCATACGATGAGTCATAACTTCCAGCCCCGCCGTGATCAGATGACTCACCACACGCCGGGTCAGACGTTCATTACAGAACACACCCCCACTCAACACGACATGACATACACTCGTTCGCTCCGCCTGTTCCAGAACCGCCGACGCGAATGCCCATGCCACCTGATCGTGGAACAATGCGGCTAAATGGTCAATGGGCTCACCCGCCGCGCGACGTTCGACCAGCGTGCGGATCAGTGGACGAAGGTCGATCCGGCCAGGATGTTCCGTCCCGGCAACAATCCGGAACAAAGGCTTGATACTGGTCTGTCCCACGTCTGCCTGGTAGGCTTCGGATTCCAGACGCATCGCTGACTGCGCCTCAAAGTGGTTATGCATGCTCAAACCCAGCAGAGCCGCAACCCCATCAAAGTAGCGACCCAATGCGGTCGTTGTTGCACAGTTCACCCGTCGGCGAAGCATCACGGAGAAAATCTGTCTCTCGTGTTCATCCGGAATCAACTGTGCCGAGGCCGGGTGTGAGTCAAAAGCGTCTCCATACGCCAATTGAAGCAGCGCCAAGCCACAGCGTCTGGTATCGACCGCGGCAGCATCGCCGCCGATCAGTTGGATCGGTGAAAGGTGAACCAGTCGTTGGCATGAAACCAGATCGGCCAGCAGTAGTTCCCCTCCCCAGCTATCACCATCCTCACCATAGCCCACCCCGTCGCACACCAGCGCCAGGGTCGGATCGGTCCGCCCGTATTCCGCCATCACCGCTGCCGCATGGGCATGATGATGCTGCACAGGGATCAACGGCACGTCCCATTGCCCGGATAACTGCTTCGCCAGCCGGCTGCCTAGATATCTCGGATGCAGATCATGCGCAATCCACTTCGGCTGGATATCGAACAGGCGGATCAGGTCGAGAATGGTTTCCCGTTGGTACTCGAATACGCCGGCATCACTGAGATCGCCGAGATGCTGGCTTAAGATCGCTTTGCCGTCTCGTACCAATGCGATGGTGTTCTTCAGTTCGGCACCGATACAAAGCCCCTGATCATCGTCTGGTTCGGGCAATCGAAGTGCCAACGGAACATACCCCCGTGCCCTGCGAATGGGGAGCGGGGGTAAACCGGCCATATCCAACAACACTGAGTCATCGACACGACGATAGATCGGTCGATCGTGCCAAAGCAAGGCATCACACAATTCACCCAGACGATCAAGCGCTTCCTGATTATCGATCGTCAGCGG
>CAZJCN010000292.1:0-3762 GCA_964544195.1 uncultured Phycisphaeraceae bacterium
GACAAGCCGCAGAACAAGCGGCCATGTCCGGCAATCGGCGAGACCTGTTGCGCTACCTACGTCTTCGCCGGAACAGGTAATTCTCGGGGCCCGGGCCCCGTGTTGTGACACTGATATTCCAACACACACAACCACACACAAGGAATCTAATTTATGGCATTTACCGGAAAAGCAACCTACTCCGCCGGCGCGACCCTCCCCGAGTTATACGAAGATGTGTCAGACATCATCGGGATCGTCAGCCCGTTCGAGACCCCATTATTGGATCACCTCGGTGATCCGCAGCGATCAGCAAGCAGCACGGTCCACGAATGGCTGGAAGATTCGCTGCTGCCGAACACTGATAGTATCCAGGACCCGGTGATCCCCTCTCCGCTGACCGACACGACCTTTACGGTGGGTCACGGCGACCGATTCCAGGTAGGCGATCAAATCCAGTTGGTCGGCTCCTCCGAGATCATGCTGGTCACCGGGATCAGCGGAAACGACCTGACCGTCATCCGTGGCTACGGTGGTACCAGCCCTGAAAGCCTGATCGATGACACTACAATCAGAATCCTGGGCAACGCTGCACTGGAAGGCGGCGACGCCCCATCGGCCCGTTTCACCAACCGTGTCCGCCGAACCAACTACACGCAGATCTTCACCGCGACGGTGGAGGTGTCGGGTTCACAACTGGCCAGCCGACCGATCGGACTGGCAGATGAAATGGACTACCAGAAACAGGAACGCCTGCGTGAGCTGATCCGTGACCTTGAGAATTGTGTGATCAACGGGGTGTCGGCCGCGACCAACCCACAGGGTGACGCCAGTACACGCCGAACCATGAAAGGCATCATCCCGTTTCTCCAGACCAACGTGTTCACCAACGGTCAGGGCGGGTTCCCGGCCGGGGAAGGCGTGGGCAGCAACCAGCTGACCGAAGAACAGATCAACACCGCCCTGCGCTGGATCTGGGAAAACACCTCCGGTTCGGTGGATACGATCGTGGTCGGCGGCTTCCAGAAACGGCGGATCAACAGTTTCATCTCGAGCAGCCGGGGCTACGGTGAAAACTCAACCCGTTTCCGCGATCTGGTCAGCACCTACGAGTCCGACTTCGGCGTCTGCCGCGTGATCCTGTCCCGGTGGGTTCCACAGGACACGGTGCTCCTGCTGGATTCATCACGGATCGATGTGCTGCCTCTTGCTGGTCGGAGTTTCGGGTTCAAGAAGCTCGCCTCCACCGGGGACAGTGAATCCGGACAGGTGATCGGCGAATACACGCTCGAACTCCGTAACGAACAAGGTCACGGCCTGATCCGAGGCCTGGCAACCAGTTGATCCGAAACCACCTCTCTCACGGGAGGACACTCGCGGCACGGCGGCGTAACAACCGCCGGGCCGTTTCCAACCCTGTCCTTAGAAGAAAGGCCAATCATGCCTTACATCACCGACCGCGATCTTCTCATCTTCGAACCCAACCTGTTTAACGAAGTTTCATTCATCACGCAGGAACGCGTTCACGTAACCGACGCGTCGATCAGCGGTAACTACACGACAAGTGCCTCGGCGGATTTTGTGGCTGGGCAGGTGGATACCGGCTCGGTGCTGTTGATCGCCGGGATACCTTACGAGGTGATATCCCGGATCAGCACAACCACGCTGGAGATTTCACTGCCTCGTACCCATACCGACGACCCGGGAATTCCCGGCGGGATCGGCGCAAACCTGGAGCTGATCGCCAGGACCCTCATGCCTCAGGCCGAGCAGGTGCACAAAGGACTGTTGAGGTTGATCGGGATCGATGTGGATCAGTCCGGCGTGGGCCTTCCGGAATCAGCGGTGATGTCCGTTGAAGCCATGAAACACATCGAAGCGTTGGGCACACTCGAGCTGGCTTATGCCGGGGCGGCGTCAGTGGCCGGGAACAGTGACGCGCTGTGGACGAAGGTGTCGGAGTATCGCAAGCGATTCCGTGCAGCACGAGACGGCGCGGTGATCCGGCTGGATGTCGATGGCGACGGCCTGCCGGATAAAAAGCTTGTTCTGGGTTCGACGAGGTACATCCGTCTGTAATCGAGATGAATGAGGATTGATATGCCGATCGATGCCATCCAACCCCTGACACAGTTCGGCGTGGCAGGCCTGATGGGCCTGTTATGGGTGTGGGAACGTTTGATGTCTCGAAAGCGAGAAACTCAGCTGAACGAGGCCCATGCCCATCTGCACCGACAACACCACGAACTGAACGTGCTGATACGACTGGTCAAGCAGAATACGCGGGCCATCGTGCGATTCGAAAGAACACAAGTCCAGCTCAAACAACTTCTGGAAAAGATGAACCATGACATGGCACACACACATGAAGGATAAGGCGGCAATCTGCATTTATGTGCTGATTGTGATCACGGCAACAGGATGCGAGGCACCGCGATCAGTGGTACCTCTGCTGGAGATTACCGAGCGGGCCCTCCTCGAAGAGGCGGAAAGGCTACATGACGATTCTGAAAGAGATCGTATGTACAGCCGGCAGGCGCTGTCACAGCTCGAAGAGGGATACCGGCAAGACCTCGAACAGACGCAGACACTCACGGCCGAATGGGTCTTGGAAGCCACGCGGGTCTATACCACCGCCCGGGAGGCTGTACTGAAACATCAGGCGTCTCTTGAAGCAGAGCGGCAGGCAAGAGCGGAGAACCTGCAAGTGGCTGCGTCAGCCACACGACGCGCCCTGCTACTTCTTCAGGAGCAGAGTGGGCTTTTGCATGGCGTTGTCGGCAAAGAACTTGATGCCCTGATCCGGGGTATCGATCCCATTTACAAGGATGCAAAACCATGAATACCACGACCCTACGCGCATTGATTGACACACAAATGGAGGCACGCTGGCCCGAATGGGCTGCACGCCATCCGCATCTGGCTGAGGCGATCGATCGGGTTGTTCTGACTGACCGAGCGGTCGAGCTGTTGCGTGAAGATCCTGCGTTTATCGAAGCCATGAAACAGGCTGACCTTGATGAAGCCCGACTGAAGGATGCGGCTCGATTACTGAGCCTGACAGAACGGCTGGTCAAACGCCTGCTTCCCTAAAAGACACGATTCCACCCCATATACACAAGGAACCTCTGATGACTGATCGAACACCCACCCGATCGAAATGGACGAGTCGAAAGTTTCTCCTGTCGGTTTCCGCACAATTGACGGCGTTAATCGTCCTGTTCTGGCCCGAACATGAACAGGCGATCGTGGAGGCGGCCACCTCCATCACGTCGCTGGTGGTGATCCTGGCTACCTCGTTGGGATACGTCGCAGCGGAAGCGACAGTGGATTCCCGAAATGTAGCGGCGGCCCCAAAGACAGATGCTTCTTGATGCCGTAGCAACGGGGCCGTATCTTCAAGCCATGCGCCCCCCCTGTTCCACGCCGGTTCTGTCACGATTCTGCTTGGCGGGTGGGCTATTGCTGCTCTCTCTATGGATGGCGGGATGCGAACCGACGGTCATGGATGCGCCATCGGCACAGCAGGTTGTTGAACCTCACGAACGGGTCAGCCATGTGTACTGGCGGCCGACGCCGAAGAGCGTGCGTGTGTATCCGTCGACCCGGTTCGTCAAAGAAGCGGGCAATGCTGTATTGGAAGCTCGCTTCGAGCTGAACGACGAGATGGGCGATCCGATCAAGGCCGCCGGCACGTTCCGGGTAGAACTATACAGTGTGGACGAATCCGCTGGCCGCACACCCGTTCAGATCCTGTATGAATGGGAAGCGACCGTGTTAACG
>CAZJCN010000293.1:0-3755 GCA_964544195.1 uncultured Phycisphaeraceae bacterium
CACTTTCGTTTTCATGGTACAGCACCAACCCCAACTGTCCCGCGCGGTCGCGCAACCGTTTGAGCCGATCCAAGCTCTCTCGCCGCCATGCCGATTTATCTTTTCCGGTTCGGTTGTAATAGCTGAAAATCCGAACCGCGTTGGCACCAAACACGTCTCGCATCCGGGCCAGGTGTTCGAGCCGATTCAGATCGGTCTGAAAATCCTCGGCAATGTCGATCTTGCCGATCGGCGAGCCATACATGTGGACCGTCAAACCCGCCATATCCAAGTAACGGGCTAGTTCCAGCGCAGCCGTAACGGGTAACGCCGTAATGTTGTGCCCGTCCACATGCCTCAGGTCCAGGTATTTCAGCCCGGTGCGTTGACAGGCATTCACCTGCTCCTCGGAGGATTCCCCCGCTTCATCCGTAAATGCACTCAGGATCCAATTCATGAATATTGTTCCTTCTCAGGTAAATATGATCCCCGCGGCGCAGGTCGTGCCCGTCTCAAACAAAGGACTTGCTCAGGTCGCCCTTTGCCGGCGTCACGGCCTTTTTCTCATAACATGATTCACGTATCAGCTGGTTGAGCTTGTCTTCGAAGGCCTTGCCATCCAACGGCAAATCAATCGGCTTGCCCAACAGGGACGAATACAGGATCGCGTTGGCCAGCTCGACGGAATGAATGCCCTGCTCGGCAGGGGCGATCAATTCCGCACCGTTTCGAATCGCGTCAATGAAGTTGGCAAGCACCTGCTTGTGCTGCCCCCCGTGTCCCTTGACCGGGATCGTCACATGCCAGGTATCCGGCGTGCCGAACATCTCCGGCGAAGTGCGAATGAACTCTTCCGCGGGCACCTCGTTACGGATAAACGTGAACCGATCGTCCTCGATCACGACCTTACCGCGCTCCCCGGCCACCTCGAGGCGGTTGGTCCCGGGGGCTTCTCCGGTGGAGGTGATGAACGTGCCGGTCGCGCCGTTGTCGTATTCCAGGAACGCCGTAGCCTGATCCTCCACCTCGATGTCATGCCGAACACCGAATCCGCAGAACCCTGCTACCTTTTTCGGCATCCCGAACAGCCACTGCATCAGGTCGAGCTGGTGCGGACACTGGTTCATCAACACGCCACCGCCCTCCCCCTTCCAGGTCGCCCGCCAAGCCCCGGCTCGGTAGTACGTCTCGGTTCGGAACCAGTTGGTGATGATCCAACTCACACGGATCAGCCCCCCCAGCTCGCCGGTATCGATCAGCTGCTTGAGCTTGAGGTAATACGGGTCGGTCCGCTGGTTGAACATGGCCGCGAACACCTGCTTCGGATTGGTGTGAGCCGCGATCAGTCGTTCGCAGTCCGCCTTATGCACCGAGATCGGTTTCTCGACCAGCACATGTAGGCCCGCTTTGAGCGCGTCGATCCCGATCGTGGTATGGAAGTAGTGAGGCGTCACGATCAACACCGCGTCACAGACGCCCGCATCGATCAATGCCTTGTGGTCCGCAAAGGCCTGGCAGTCATATTTCTTGGCGGCCGCCTCCCGCGCCGCTTCAACCGGATCGCAGACCGCGGTGATCCGCACTCCCTCCATCTCCGCCGCGTGCTTCAGGTGAAGCTGCGCCATCCCGCCGACACCTATCACCGCCAGACGAACCGGATCCTTGGTCGTGCCCATCGCTCGGTCCTCCTCTAAAGACAGAGCGATATCTTACCGCCTCAGCCGGGGAACGGGATGAGCAAAAGGAATGTCGTGTGTCCGGATTGGAAAACCCATTCAGGATCAGGGCACGGGGTCCGGATCGGGCTGTCTGTCTTTGGGCGCGTCCACCCGGGAATAGACCCGCACATAGTCGATGTCGAAATACTGCGGGAAGCGGGTTGTTTCGTCCGGTTCGCCGTCGAAAAACCCCCCGACCGCCGTGTTCAGCACGACGCTCATGGGGGTCGAGGAGATCGGCACTTCGTCCGCGCCGATGCGATAAAACGCCTCCCCGTCTACGTAAAACACGATCTGCGCCGGGCTCCACTCCACCGCATACACATGGAAGTCGTCCGGGAAACGAACCGGTTCACCCTCCGGGCCGGTAGCGGTAAAGACTTTGTACACGTGATCGTGTTTACCTTCGGCATCAGCAAAGTGGTATGCGCTTTGAACTTCAGTCGGACGGCTGCCGGCATGCTCCATGATGTCGATCTCGCCGCCGTGCGGCCAAGGCTGACTACGAGGCAGCAGCCAGATCGCCGGCCAGATCCCCTGCGTCGTCGGGATCTTCGCACGCACCTCAAACCGGCCGTACACCTGCTCAAACCAGCTCTCCAGCCGGGCCGAACGGTATGCCTTGCCGTCGTACGGCTCGTTGGTCGTGGTGATCCGTAACAGCCCATCCACCACCGCCGCCTGCTCGGGAAGATAGTACTGTGACTCGCCGTTGTAGTTCTTCTTGCGTGTCAGCACTTCCCACTTCTGCGTGTCGATCGCCTCACCGTCAAACTCATCCGACCAGGTCAACACCCACCCGTCAGAGATCGAATCAGAGTTGATCTGCGGTTCGTCAGCCTGAGCCATCTCGCCTCCGATCAGGCACGCCAGGCCCGCGGACAATAACCATCCGGCCATGCGTTTCATGTCCTACCCCTTGATACATGTTCACGGAATCACAAGCTCGGCTTATCAGCGCACCAGACCGGGCGGGGGATCGGCGCGGACGTTGCGACGGAGGATCGTGCCCCGCTTGTTGTTGGCTGAATGGCCGTCGATATAAAGCAGGTTGACCGAACCGTCACCACCCGAGTGTCGGTAGCGCAGGTCCGCCTGCTGCCATGTAATCGGCGTATCAGGCACGTAACGCCGACCCTCCTTGATCGGGTCGTCATTGAACGGATCACTTTCGGAATAGTAGTCGCTCTTGGAATCCGCCCGGAACGCATCGAGCCGGTCCAGCCCGGCAAAAGAGTTGCCGTGGAAGTTGGCGTTGTTCGGTACATACTGCTGTGCTGCATCGCCGATCATCATGACCTCGGTGGCACGCACGGCCCAGTCGGGCTGATACTGCGGCAGGCGCGTGCTTTCAGGCTTGGTCACATTCACCAGAACCAGAAAAGACGCACCAAAATGCAACCGACCGGCGTCGATGTGAGCCGACGGACACAGCAACGCTTCGGTGTTGGCGCGATCACCTTCCTCAGTGTAAGTGTCCTTGCCCGAAGCAGACATGTAGGCATTGATAATCACCCCCCAGTCGGAAGCCCCGCTCCAGGCCGGAGGAAAGACGTTCTTGTTTTCGTTGCTGTACCCCCAGCAGCCGATCCCGATCTGACGCAGGTTCGACAGGCACTTCATGTTCTTGGCCGAATCACGTGCCGCGCTGAGCGCAGGCAGCAGGATGCCGACGAGTAATGCGATGATCGAGATCACGACCAGGAGTTCAATCAGGGTAAAAGCGTGATGATACTTCCGCATGAGAAGTGCCTCCGAACCGGGGACGGACGATCAACAGACGCGTGACCGCCTCAGAGTGGATAGACACACCAGACCCGCCAGACTGATCAGCGACGTCGGCTCGGGGATGTTGCCGCTCTCGGCCGGGGGTGTGCCCTGATTCCAGTTGCTCAAGACGATGTTCAGGTCATTGATCCCGACGAAACCGTCCCCGTCCACATCACCTTGCAACAGGACACCCGTTGCGGAGCCGAGGGACAGATGGTCAAACGTCAGGTCCATTGCCAGCCCCGGATCCCCATTCGAAAAACTGCCCTGCAGGTGGAATGTTGTCAG
>CAZJCN010000294.1:0-3747 GCA_964544195.1 uncultured Phycisphaeraceae bacterium
ATCTACAACCTGTCCAACGGCCCGAGCCCCGACAACGAGATCCTACGGCTGATCGATGCCAGTGGTGTCACGGTGGATGAGGTCAATTTTGATGATGAGGGCAACTGGCCGAGCGATCAGCCGGACGGCCCGAGCATTTATCTCCCGTATGAACATCTGGACCCGACAGCCAACGACCTGGGCCAGAACTGGAAGCTTTCCGAACCGGGCGTCGATCGGGCAAAAAAGAATCATAAAAAGGGGGACTTCAACGGCGAGGACATCGGCTCTCCCGGGGTGGTGCCGCGGAACAAATAGTCGACGAACTGGCTTGGGAAAATTACGGAGGGAACCTGTTATGTCTCGAATCCACCCGCCCGCCATCCTTCTGATCGTGCTCTCAGCCATGTTTGTTTCGGTGCGGATGGCGGATGCGTGGCACGACGAGGGGCACTTCTACACCGCATTGGCGGCGGTGCGCAACCTTCCGGAAGATGTGCCGGCCTTTTTCCGCAACGGTGCCGGGTCCATCGCACACAACGCGCTTGACCCGGACGTGTTCAAGGTCCGGTCGCTGCCGCAACTGGATCACTGCGAATACCCCGAGCATTTTCTGGATATCGAACTTCTGCAGGGACACGATCTCCCGCCCAAACGGTATGACTACCTCAAGCTGTGTGACGAACTCGACGTCGATCCGACCAAGGCGGGCCTGCTCCCCTACGCGATCACGGAATGGACGCAGAAGCTGACGATGGCCTTTGCGGAACATCGAGCCTACCCGGACAATCCGCACATTCAGAACAAGTGCCTGGTCTATGCCGGCATCCTCGCCCATTACGCGGCGGACCTGCATATGCCGCTGCACACCTCGATCCATTGGGACGGTCGAGCCGAGGCAGGTGTGCCGTATGTCCGGACCGGGATCCACAACAAGGTCGATGCGCTGCCTACCAAAGTTCCGTACAACGAACTGTTTGCAGAGCCGCTACCAACCCCGCTGACTTCACGAGACGTGTTCGGCTTCACCATGGCACAACTGGCATCAAGTCACAAGCTGGTGGATCGGGTCTACGAGCTGGAGCCTGATCTGCCCGAGTGGGACGACCTGGCCCCGCTGCAAGGCGAGGTGCTGAGGTTCACCAAAGAACGAACGCGCGCGGCCGCGGCGTTTACCGCCGACCTGTACCTGAGTGCCTGGCGCAACTCGGCCCAGATCACACTACCGCGCTGGCTGGACAGGACGGTGTTTGATGAGAACTTCGATCCGTCCCAAGTGCCCCCGCAGCCCGAGCGGTAAGCGGGATCA
Organism: uncultured Phycisphaeraceae bacterium; assembly: GCA_964544195.1. GTDB lineage: Bacteria > Planctomycetota > Phycisphaerae > Phycisphaerales > Phycisphaeraceae > CAZJCN01. The sequence continues at coordinate 1,289 of CAZJCN010000294.1, forward strand.
AACATTCAGTTGGGCGGGGCATCCGGTACGGGGCCGAACGCGGTGATTACGATCGGGTTTTCCTCCTGTGACAGGCTCGGTTGATCGATCCAACCCCGCAGGGATAACCGAGCCGGTTCGGGAAGCGGGCTGCTTTGATCGTTCGCGGCCCATTGCGCTTCTTCAACTGAGCGCCAGCAGAACGTCGACCAGTCAATCGCGGTCAGCTCCCCGGCCCAGCGCCAAGCCTCGGGACCGACCCGATCCACCAGCATCCGCATGACGTCGTTCTGATGTTCCGGCTCGATCGACAGGTAATATTGGCGGAACCCGCTGTCGTAGAGCTGCTGAATCGCCCCGGGGTCTTTGACATAAACCAGCGTGAGTACCGCGTTAGTCGCCCAGGTTTTCTGTTCGTCGGTGAGTTGTCGGCTCCCCATCTGGACCAATTCATTCAAGGCCAATGAGGCACGTTCCAACGCCTGTCGTCGGTAGTTGTAGGCTTCCCGGTTGTTCAGCCGGGCCAAAAGATCCGCAGCAACGAACTTGGCAAGTGGCGCAGGTTTATCCGGCATCACAAGACGCTGATACCGGCCGTCTTCAACACCAAATAATTCGGCACGCAGGAACGGATCGGCCATGGTGGCGGGGACGCGGCGCCAGGCGTGCGACATGGCCCACGGTCTTTGGCGGAACGCCTCGGACAGCTCGGTTCGGTAGTCCACCATCGGCTGGCCGGCCGCCCCCATCGGGAAGAAGGTCTGGACGTTCAGCGTCGCCGGCGTAACACGAAGGCCCGACGCACCGGGCGGGATGACCGACCCGCCGGTAAATCGCGATTCGCCTCGAACGATGACACGGGGTCGAAGCGGTCCCTGGTTGGCCAACTGAAGTTGACGGATGCGTTCAAAGCCGTCCAGAAACGCCTTGACATCCGCCTTGATGTATTGGGCGTATGCGTTGACCCAGTCATCAAACAGCAAGGGATATCGCGGCGCGATGCATGGCTGAAGCAGGAACAGGGGATCGTTCTTGCTGCGCAGCCGGGCCTGCTGCAAACCGCTGAGTGAGGTGGGCACGGGCAGACCGAATGCGATCACGGGGCCGGGCGGATCCGAAGCAAGGCCGGGATACGTCGGAAGCGACGCGGTCTGATCGGGTATCTCGGCAGCGAGCGCGGCACGCCAGGCGGGATGGATCGGCACAAGCGACGCTTCAGCCTGCAACAGAGCAGATACGCCTACCTGTGACGTGCCAAATGTGCGAAGTTCTGCACACCATTGACCGAAAGCACGCACCTGCGACGGGTCCAGTGTGTCAGCAGTGAAACGACCGATCAACCGGCCGGTGTCCGCGTCCAGTGCGTGAAGTGTCACACCCGGCATCGCTCCGTCGCTGCGCCAGACACGCCCCACGATCAACACCGCATCACTGAGCGAGGATACATCGATCGCGTGTTCGGCTTGGCCGGTATCCCGGATCCAGAAGCGGCGAGTCACCACCGCCAGGTCCGGGTTGGCCTGGTCGGCGGATCGGGCGACCTGCTCCATCAGTTCGTCGGCGGTGTAATACAGCCCCATCTGTTCAACAGGAAAGATCGGCCCGACCACGATCAGGCGAGGGGCCTTATCAGGTGGAGGATTGTCGGGCAGGTCAACGGGCAGTCGTGATGCCAGCGCGTTCCGCAAGGCGGTCAGGAAAACGTCGGTCTGTTGTTCCAATTCGCCAACAGAACCCACTGCCAGACGATGGACCTTCCCGGCGGCAAGGTCGGTCATCCATAAAGCAAGGGTTTCCCCACGGGGGCCAGTCGCATCGACCAGCCGGAGGTGTAACTGTGCGGGTTGGCCGATCAGTTCATCGCCAGCCAAGGCCAACGGTCGGCCGCGGTCGGCTTGGGTAAAACCCAGCAGTCCCGCACGATCCACGATCGCCACGCCGGGGGTCTGTTCCAAGAGCGTCACGATCCGGTCGTGCAGCCGTCGGGCGGGCAGGCCCGTCCCCTCATAGCTCAGCTCATCCACACCCAGCGACACATAAAGCCGATCCAGTTCGGGGGCGGGAGTCACGGGTGCGTTCTCCCTCGTGAGCCGAACCGGGATCATGACGGGGAGCAGTCCGACGCCATCAATCCATGCGGTGGCACGGAATAAGGGTTCCGATCCGGTCAACGCATCGACGAGCGACACTTCGTAAGACACCGGCCGGCCGTCCTCCAGCCCCTGATCGGTATAGCCGTTGCTGTCAGCGGGGAGTGTCACGACCCGAGTCACCCGCCCGGTTGGTTCCATCCGATCCACCGCGATCTGAACCGGTCCATCAAAGACATCGCGGTGCGCGATCAGAGCGGTACTGTCCCATCCGATATGAGCGAGAGCGTGGTAGGCGGTGGCGGAAACCGTATCAAGGGTCGGCAGCGCGTCGGTGGTCAGCGTGTGAAGTCGGCCATCTGCGGATGTAAACGATACCTGAGGCTGTCC
>CAZJCN010000295.1:0-3719 GCA_964544195.1 uncultured Phycisphaeraceae bacterium
CCGATCGTGCAGTTAATCAATGTGGCTTCTTCGATGCCGCACGGGCGATCCAGCCCCGTCGCGTCGCTGACCGTACCGGCCAACGAACCGATATGGACGTCTCCTTCGAAAACCACGTCATGCACCCTCGACGGGTCAAAATCCTCGGCAACCATCACGCGAGACCAGTCCTCAGCTCGGCACCCCTGTGCCTGCAGTTGTGACACCTGGTCATCGGTCAATTGAGAATAGGCTGTTGTGTTACTCATGACTGTTTCTCACACACGGTCTGGCTCATCTGGTATGTATCAATCGCGATCGCGGCTTCCTCATTGGTCGGAATGACCAGCACCGCAAGACGGCTGGCATCCTTACTGATTACCGATTCGCCCTTCGCGGATTCGTTAGACGATTCGTCGATTTCTATCCCCAAGGCTTCCAGCCCACGGCATACCTCAGCCCGGATATTGGCCGCGTTCTCACCGATGCCGCCCGTAAAGACAACCGCGTCGAGTCGACCGAGGACCGCGGCATACGCTCCGATATATTTCTTGATCCGGTAGGCAAAAACGTCCAGCGCTAGTTTGGCTCGCCTGTCACCCTGTTCCGCTTTCTCGGTCAGCGTGCGGACATCGTTGGAAATCCCCGATAGACCGAGGATCCCGGACTTCTTGTTACACAGCGTGTTCAGCTCGTCCACGCTGTACCCTTTGTCCGCGAGGTAAAACAGGATCGCCGGGTCGAAGTCGCCTGTCCGGGTTCCCATGGGAACACCTTCCAAAGGCGTCAAACCCATGGAAGTATCGACACTCCTGCCGTCACGTACCGCGGCGATAGAGCTGCCGTTGCCGAGATGACAGGTGATGCAGTTGATGTCGTACTTGTGTTTGCCAAGCATGGCCGCCGCACGACGGGCGACCCAGCGGTGGCTTGTGCCATGAAAACCGTACCGCCGGATGCCGTACTTCTCATATAACTCATACGGCAACGCGTACATGTAAGCGACCTCCGGGATGGTCGTATGAAACGCCGTGTCGAAGCACGCGATCTGCGGCACGCCGGGCAGAGCGTGCTGTGCTGCGCGAATCCCCGTCAGGTTCGGCGGATTATGCAGTGGCGCCAGGTCTGCCACCTTCTCGATCGACGCGATCACCTCGTCATCGATCAGGACTGATCCGGTAAACGCCTCGCCGCCGTGAACCACCCGATGGCCGACCGCTTTGATGTCGGTGATATCTCGGATCACCCCGACCCGGGCATCAGCAAGGGTTTCCAGGATCAGTTTCATCCCGGTATCGTGGTCCGGGACGGGCTGTTCGATCCGGTTCTTTGCCCCGTTGTGCTCATAGATCAATGCCGAGCCGTCGTTCCCGATCCGGTCAACCACGCCCCTGGCGACCACCTTCTGATCGGGCATATCAAACAGCTGATACTTGATCGAAGAGCTGCCGCAGTTCACAACCAGAACAATCATGATGGGCCTCCTGTTCGTCTGAACGACGAACGAAATGAAACTTGCGTTATCAAGTCATGGCGATACAGATCGCCGTGGTGGCGACGACGTCCTGGGCACTGGCGCCGCGTGACAGATCACTGATCGGTTTGGCGAACCCCTGCAGGAACGGCCCGATCGCTTGCGCATTGGCCATGTACTGCGTCAGTTTGTAGGCGATGTTCCCGGCATCAAGATCGGGGAAGATCAGCACGTTGGCGTTCCCTGCAACCTCACTGGGCTCTTTCACCTTCTTGGCCGCCACCTTGGGGATAATCGCGGCGTCGGCTTGGAACTCACCGTCAATCAACAGACCGGGTGCCCGCTGACGGACGATCGACAAAGCCTCGGTCACCTTGTCAATGTCCGGATGCGCAGCGCTGGCCTTGGTCGAGAACGAGAGCATCGCCGTTCTGGCCGGCTCACCGAGCAGCTTCTCTCCGCTGGCGTGACTGGCGATCGCGATATCAGCCAACTGTGCCGGTGTCGGCGCGATGTTGACCGCACAATCCGCGTAGATGAACGGCTTGTTTTTCTGCCCCTGAAAATCCGGGATAACCATCAGAAAGAAGCTCGACGCCGTTTCGATCCCCGGAGCGTACCCGACGGTCAAGGCCCCGGCCTGGATCACGGTGGCGGTTGCGTGCGCCACCCCGGCAACGAGGGTGTCCGCGTCTCCCCCCGCCACCATCATCCCACCAAAAAACAACGGTCGCTTCACCATCCGCGCCGCGACCGTCGGTTTCATATCACGCGCTTTGGCGTAGGATTCGGTATAGGTTTCCAGTTTGTCGCTGGTCTTGGGATCGATCACCCGGATACCGTCCAACGACACGCCCGCCGACGTTGCCGTGTCGGTCACATCCTGCTCCGTTCCCAACAGGATCGGTTCGGCAATGCCTTCGTCCTTGATCCGGCGGGCGGCCTGAACGATCCGCTCGTCACCGCCCTCAGGCAGCACCACGGATCGGCTTTTCATCTTGGCCTTCTCGATAAAACCATCCACGATATCCATCGCAAACCGCTCCTTTCAGGCCCGCCCTGATTGTCAATACCAGAGAAGTCGGCCGGTACCTGCCGATGATGCTGCTGATCGTGCGCATCCTCAGCGAGGCACCGGCCGTTAAACCACTGCCTTACGCCTGCGGCGCGCCGGGTTTCTTCTGCTGGATCCAGTCGTAGTAATCTCGCATCGCCAGCTGGCTCGCCGCGTCTTCGTCCAGATAGAACTTCGTGGACGGGTGCATCTGCAGCGCACTGGCGGTGATCATGCTCGACACCGGCCCTTCCACCGCCTTTGCCACGGCGTCCGCCTTGCCCTTGCCGTTGGCCAGCAGGATGATCTCCCGTGCTTCCAGGATCGTGCCCACCCCCATCGTGATGGCGTAGATCGGCACATCCTCGGGCTTGTCGAAGAATCGCGCGTTGTCCTCGATCGTCTGCCGAGCCAGTGTCTTGAGTCGGGTGCGGGAGCTGAGCGAACTGGTAGGCTCGTTGAACGCGATGTGCCCGTCCGAACCGATGCCGAGGATCTGGATATCGATCCCCCCGCACTCCTCGATCCGCTGTTCGTACCACTGGCAGAAGGCTTTGAAATTGCTGGTCGTTCCCGAGGGGATGTGGATATTCTGCTCAGGGATATTGACATGCTTGAAGAAGTTCTCATGCATGAAGTAGTGGTAGCTCTGCTCATGCGTCACGGGCAGGCCCACGTACTCATCAAGATTGAAGGTCGTGCACCGGGAAAAGTCCAGACACTCCTCCTTGTGCATGCGGACCAGTTCCTTGTACACCCCAAGGGGCGTGGAACCGGTCGCCATACCGAGCACAGCGTTGGGCTTTCGGTTCAAAACATCCGCGATCTGTCTCGCCGCGGCCTTGCTCATTTCCTCGTAACTCGACTTGATGATGACTTCCATGATCGCGTCACTCCAAAGTTGGAAGGTGTGGGGGTATGACATTGCCGACGTGTACGTCGGTATACAAGCTCCTGATTACGCCCCCGCCGGCGTCACGTTGTGTTTCTCATTCTGTTCCGTGTTGTTTTCCTGCATGTCGTCCAAACCGGTCCAGCGGACAAACGCCTCGATCGCCTCGTACTCCGCCAGGCCGAGCCTGTCGTAGATCCGCGCGGTTTCTTTGTTGCGCTGTTCCGCACGCTCCCAGAACTCGCGTGAATCAAATCCCGGGAAAAGGGCACGGTCTTTCTGCGACTCGTGCTTGAAGATCGCCTGCTTCTTGCGTTCCA
>CAZJCN010000296.1:0-3715 GCA_964544195.1 uncultured Phycisphaeraceae bacterium
GGTGAGGTCGGGGCGGTCGGGGGGGTCGCGTTCCGGGTCGAATGGCTCGACGTGGGCGGTGGCGTTGGCCCGGCCGAGCTTGTTTTCGATGCGTTTTTCGATGCGGGTGGCCAGTTCGTGGCTGTCGGCGACGTTCATGTCGCCATCGACGTGCAGGTGCATGTCGACCCAGTGGAAGGCGCCGTTGTGCCGGTGTCGGACCTTGTGATAGCCAAGGATCCGGCCGGCGCGTTGCTCGTCGTCGAGGATGTCACGGATGGCACGGTCGTCCTTGGGGTCGCTGGCGTCCATCAGGCCATGGATGGACTTCCACAGCAGCCGCCAGCTGACGAACAGGCACAGCCCGGCGACGAGGATGGCGACGACCGGATCGAGCCAGAGCCAGCCGGTGACACGGACCAACAGTAGGCCGAGGAACACACCAAAGGTGGAGGCGACGTCGGTCATGAGGTGTTTGCCGTCGGCGATAAGCGGGTCACATTCGTACCGGCTGCCCATGGTCCAGACATAGGCGGCGAGGGCGGCGCTGAGCAGGCCGATGCCCGCCAGCAGCCAGATGCCGGAGTCGAGGTTGACGACTTCGGCCCCGGTGAACAGGCGTCGGATGGCTTCGATGGCGATCAGCAGCCCGGCGAAGAGGATGAGCCAGCCTTCCATGCCGACGGCGAGGAACTCGGCCTTGCCGTGGCCGTAGGGATGGCTTTTATCGGCGGGTCGGCCGCTGAGCCAGAGGGTGTAGCTCAATACACAGGCGGCAACGATGTTGATGATCGACTCGAGCGCATCGGAGAGGATGGCGACGGAGTTGGTCCACCAGAAGACGCTGAACTTCAGCGCGGTGATCACGACGCCGGCCAAGACCGCGTGCAGCGCGGTGCGCTGGATGATGACCTGATCCGGGTGAGCGTCGGGTTCGGGCATATCGTTTACTGTAGTCGTGGGCCGGGGTATGGCAACCGTGAGCCGAAGACAGGCTGTGGTTGTAGGGGGGGCTGGCAGACCGACGGGTTCGATTCTCAAGACATTGACTGCGAAGGTCCGATCAGCCCTGAAGAGCTTGTATTGGCCCGGTGGTGGGCTGCGCAGAGAGGGCGTCTCCGTGCAGTTTCGCTGCCCTGTTTCATGGAAGGAACATTATTCATGAAGACTTCACTGATTCGATTGAGGAAGATCCGGCCCGTTCGTCGGCGTGTGGCGGGTATTGCGCCGCTTGGGGTCGTGGTGATGATGTCGCCCGCCCTGATGGCGGATTCGGGTGCAGTAGATACTCCGTCACCCGTGACCACCGTCACCACTGAGGATATCGAGTCTTTACCCACTCAGTCTGCTGATGACATCCTCAAGACGATGGTTCAGGAGGGCAAGGTCCATCTGAATATCCGCGGCCGGGCCGAGATCGCGGATCAGGACGGCCGGGACACCAGCGAGGCCTATACCGTCCGGACCCGGCTGGGCTTTACCACCGGTGAATACAACGGGATGAGCTTCCACGGCGACTTCGAAGACATCCGCGCGGCGGACGATGACCGCTACAACGCCGCGGGGCTGAACAACCAGCCCAACCGGACCGTGATCGCCGACCCGGAAGACACGGAACTGAATCAGCTTTATGTGAACTTCAAGATCCCGAGCCTGGATGCCAACCTGCGTGCCGGTCGGCAGCGGATCAAGCTCGACGACGATCGCTTCATCGGCAACGTCGGTTGGCGGCAGAACGAACAGACGTTTGATGCCATCCGCCTTGACCTTGAGCCGGCGGACAAGGTTGAGGTGAACTATGTTTACAACTGGGATGTCAACCGGATCTTCGGGCCTGACGCCAACCGCGACTTCGAGTCGGACTCGCACTTCATCCGCTTGTCCTACGGGGACGAGGGCATCGGGCGGTTCACGGGCTTTGCGTACCTGCTGGACTTCGAAGGCGAAATGACCGCGGCGGCGAACTCTTCGGATACCTTCGGCATCCGTTACGAAGGGGACTACGACGTCAAGGGTGATCCGGAAGGGCCGAAGCTGAATTACATCCTGTCCTATGCAAGACAAAGTGACGCTGGCGACAACCCGACGGACTACGACGCGGACTACTGGCTGGCTGACATCAAGTACGTGGACAACGGTTGCTACATCGGGGCCGGCTACGAACTGCTGGGCAGCGACGACGGGCAGTTCGGCTTCCGCACCCCGCTGGCGACCGGGCACAAGTTCAACGGCTGGGCGGACGTGTTCCTGGTCACCCCGGCGGACGGCTTGGAAGACATGTATGTCTACGTCGGCGGTAACCTCCCCGCCGGCTTCAAAGGCCGGGCGGCTTATCACTGGTTCGACCCGGACGAGGGCAGTGCCGACTTCGGCGAAGAGTTCGACGCGGTGATCTCCAAGCAGCTCAACGAGAACGCTGAACTGCTGGCCAAGTATGCGTACTACAACGGCGGCGGTGCGTTCGATGACATCATGCGTTTCTGGCTGCAACTGACGCTGAATTACTGAACCCGTCGGGACGATCCTGGACAGATCACAAGCCCGTGGCCGATGTGCCGCGGGCTTTTTTTATCCGTTCGGCTGATGAGTCAGTGCCTGCCTAGACCCGTGGTGGGAGAGTCGCTAACCTGTCCGGTCCTATGGCGAACAAGTCAGATAAAGTAAACGTGCTGGTGCTGGGCTCCGGCGGCCGTGAACACGCGCTGGGATGGAAGATCAAGCGTTCCAAGCGTTGTGGCAAGCTCTTTTTTGCCCCCGGCAACGGGGGGACGGCGTCGCTGGGCACCAATGTCCGGGACCTGTCTTATGAGCCGGTGAACACCAAGAACGCCGACGCGATCGACTTTTTCTGCCGGCAGAACGATATTTCGTTGATCGTGATCGGCCCGGAAGACCCGTTGTGCGCGGGGTTGGCGGATCGATTGGCCCGGCCGGGGCGTTACGTGTTCGGCCCGGTGCAGGCGGGGGCCCGTCTCGAAGCCGACAAGGCGTTCAGCAAGCAGCTGATGCGGGCGGCGAGCATCCCCACGGCGGACGCCAAGACCTTTACGGATTACAAGGCCGCGGTCGCTTATGTCGAGAACCGTGAGATCCCCGTGGTGGTCAAGGCGGCGGGGCTGGCCAAAGGCAAGGGGGTGATCGTCTGCGACGACACCGAGCAGGCGTTGCAGGCGTTGAAGATGTGCATGGTGGACAAGGCCTTCGGCGACGCGGGCAACACCGTGGTCGTGGAAGAACGGCTGGTCGGGCAGGAAGTGTCGATCCTGGCGCTGGTGGACGGGCGAAACATCTTCGTGCTGGACCCGTCGCAGGATCACAAGCAGGCATATGAAGGGGACAAAGGGCCGAACACCGGCGGGATGGGGGCGTACTGCCCCACGCCGTTGGTCGATGATGCCCTGATGGCGATGATTGAAAGCGAGATCCTTGTGCCGACGGTCGATGCGCTGCGTCGTGACGGGGTGGAGTATCACGGCGTGTTGTACGCGGGGTTGATGCTGACCGCCGGCGGGCCGAAGGTGCTGGAGTTCAATACGCGCTTCGGCGACCCGGAGTGCCAGCCTTTGATGATGCGGCTCAAGGGCGACCTGGTGGACATCATGATCGCGACGTGTGAGGGTCGGCTGGACGAGATCGACCTGAGCTGGGACCCGCGTTGCTGCTGCTGTGTCGTGATGGCCAGCGGCGGGTATCCGGGCAAGTACGAGACCGGCAAGGTGATTACCGGGATCGAGGA
>CAZJCN010000297.1:0-3705 GCA_964544195.1 uncultured Phycisphaeraceae bacterium
TCCCTGAAGTGCCAGGAAATGGGCTTGCATGGGAACGATGACTTCGCTGGCCAAGGTTAATGCGTTGACCGTGAGTAACCCCAAGCTGGGGGGACAGTCGATCAACACGTAATCCGGCCTTGATGCGGCTCGCTGTCCCTGAGCAGAAATCAATCCGGAGACCTTTTGCTTTAGCACGGTCTGTGCCATACCGGTGACGACCTTGTCAGCCAGTTCGGCTTCCACACCGGCCAGGTTCACTTCCGCGGGGAGAACCGACAGCAGCTCGTTGTCCTTCACCGGCTGGATCACCTGATCGGTATCCACGTCCGGATCGGTCAGCAGGTCGTACATGCTCTTTTCCAACCCGTCCGGCTCGATACCGAGTGATAGAGACAGGTGGGCCTGCGGGTCCAAATCAATCAGCAACACTCGCTTGCCCATTCGTGACAGGGCTGCGCCGAGGTTGGTGCAGGTGGTGGTTTTACCTACGCCACCTTTCTGGTTCATCAGGGCGATGACGCGCGTTGGCGAGTTGGGGGCATGGTTCGGTTGCGCAGGGCTGATATGATCGGGCCGGTCGACTTTATGGGGCTGGATCCCCGGCGTGACTATGGGCTTGCCGACCAGTCCGGCGGGGGCGGTAGTCGACGTTTCGGCCTCTGCCGAAGTTCCATGGGAGCGGATTGGTACCTGTGAGAGCTCCTCAGGCTGTTCAGAGCCGGCCTGTTTCTCCGTGGGGGTCTCAACGGGTTGTGGGGGGTTGGTGGCGGTCAAGCGGACGCCTCCGTGCGTCTGATAATAAAGAAGGCTGTATGAGTATAGCACGTTTATGCTCCGTGCGGAGCGCTGTTCGCCTCCAGCCTTTGGGGGAAAGATCTTCGTGACATGTGCGTGTGACTTGGCAAATACCCCTCTGCCCGCTAACCTACGTGGCCCGGCGGGGCTGTGCGTGGGGCGCGGCTCGGCTAAGTGACCAACTAGCAATAGGATAAAGACATATGGCCACCACCGGAACAATCACCCAGGTCATCGGTTCGACCTTTGATGCCCAGTTTCCTGAGGATGACCTGCCCGCGATTTACAACGCACTCGAGATCAAAGCCAGCCACCACGGCATTGATCTGGACTTGGTCGGTGAGGTTCAGCAGCACCTCGGCGGCGGCCGTGTTCGGGCGGTTGCTCTTGGTTCGACTGACGGGCTGAGTCGCGGGATGCCCGTGAAGGACACGGGGGCTCCGGTCAGTGTTCCGGTGGGTGAAGAGGTGCTGGGTCGGGTGTTTAACCTGCTTGGTCAGCCCATCGATAAAAAAGGGCCTGTGAATGCCAAGAAAACCCGGCCGATTCATCAGCCGGCTCCCGAGTTCGTTGATCTGAACCCCAAGACGGAGATCCTTGAAACCGGCATCAAGGTCATCGATCTGCTGTGCCCCTTCGTTCGCGGCGGCAAGATCGGGTTGTTCGGCGGGGCTGGTGTCGGCAAGACCGTCATCATCCAGGAAATGATCGCCCGTATCGCCCGTGAGCACGGCGGGTATTCCGTGTTCGCCGGCGTCGGAGAACGGACCCGTGAAGGGAACGATCTTTGGCGTGAAATGGCCGAAGCCCAGTTTACCGATGCCGAGGGCAACACCCGGCAGGTCTTGGAGCGTGTGGCGATGGTGTTCGGCCAGATGAACGAGCCGCCCGGTGCGCGTCTCCGTGTGGCATTGTCCGGGCTGACCATGTGCGAAGAGTTTCGTGACTCTTCAGGCAAAGAAACCCTGCTATTCGTGGACAACATCTTCCGCTTTACGCAGGCGGGCTCGGAAGTGTCGGCTCTGCTTGGTCGTATGCCCTCTGCGGTGGGTTACCAGCCGACACTTTCCACCGAGATGGGTGAGTTGCAGGAACGCATCACCTCGACGGACAAGGGGGCGGTGACCTCAATTCAGGCCGTGTACGTGCCCGCGGACGACCTGACCGACCCGGCCCCCGCAACAACCTTTAGTCACCTCGACGCGTTCGTCGTGCTTGAGCGTTCGGTTGCTGAAAAGGGCATCTATCCCGCGGTTGACCCGCTTGCATCAACCAGCCGAATCCTTGATCCGGGTATTCTTGGGGAAGAGCACTACGCCGTCGCCCGTCAGGTCCAGTCGATCCTCCAGCGTTATCGCAGCCTGCAGGACATCATTGCGATTCTGGGTGTGGACGAGCTTTCCGAAGAAGACAAGCTGGTCGTCGGCCGGGCGCGTAAGATCGAGCGGTTCTTGTCTCAGCCGTTCTTTGTCGCCGAACAGTTTACCGGCTTCCCGGGTATCTACACCTCACTGTCCGAGACACTCGACAGTTTCAAGAGGCTTTGCGAAGGCGAAGGGGACGATATCCCCGAGGGTGCGTTCATGTATGTGGGCACGCTCGACGATGCCCGCAAGAAAGCCGAGCAGATGGCCGCCACGGCCTGACCGACTGTTTGCTTTATCGACTATACCGCCCACGCTCAGTCGGAGCGTGGGTTTTTATTTATGAATGCCAGGATTAGACGCTCTCTGGCAGGTCTTTTCTACGGAATGGTCAGGTTTTAGCAGGTCGGACCAGGTTTCCCTGTTTATCCTTGGGTGATCGGTGAGGTTCAGGTTTTTTCTTGGGTTTTCCGCGTTGGATGCCCTTGTCAGCGCAGTGAACTTGCATGGTTTCACCGGTCGTTTCCACATGTTGCACTCGCTCGAGGGCACGCTGGGCATATTCTTTACTCAGTTCACAACCCAGCCATCGCCGTTTCAAACGGGCCGCAACCGCCAGTGTCGTACCCGAGCCTACGAACGGATCAAATACCAGATCCCCCTCGTTTGAACTGACTTTTATGATCCGTTCGAGCAGGGCTTCGGGTAGTTGGCAGGGATGCCAACCCTGGCGTTCTTTAAAGGTTCCTGCCAGTCGCGACTGGTACCATGTGTCTTCCTGTGGCTTGAAGTAAACACCTTCAGCGTTCTGGGGTCTTAAATACCATGTGTCGTCCGGTAGCTTGCCTTTGGGATTGGCGCGGACGTCGTTGTAGGTTGTCTGCCTGGCGCTGGGAACGGCGATGGCGTCTCGGTTGAAAGTAAAAGGCGGGTTTTTTGTGAGTTTCTGATGGGCCTTCAATTTCGCCGCCGCGGACCCGACACAGTAAAACAGGTGTGCGTGTGATCGATTGAATTTGAGTTTGCAATTCTGCCCGAAGGTATAGTGCCAGATGATCCAGTTGCGAAAAGCCAGCCTTTTATCTTTTTCAAGCTTCCTCAGGTGCAGGCGGGTCTCGGCCGCATACTCATCCCCGATCAGAATGTAAAAACTACCGGTCGGTTTAAGCAGTCGGGTACAGGCGTCGATCCATTCCCGTGTCCATTGGACGTAATCATCGTGTTCCCGGTTGTCATCGTAGTGATCATACTTGAACCCGATATTGTAAGGCGGGTCAGCGAAAATCAGGTCAATACTTTCTGCAGGCCACATGGCCATCAACTCAAGGCAATCACCATGGGCGATGGACCCGGTTGGGATGTTCGTTGCGATTTCGGCCATAAGTTAGCGATTGTAATCATTTATGAATATTGGCGCAAATCTGGACTTTCACCTGCAGAATATGAATAGCGTATAAAGCCAAAAGTGCAGCAGGCTGAGCAGGCTCAGGGCGGAGACAGTCGGTGACGTAACGCTTACCGGAGTGGGAACGGGGTGCTTTTGATCGGGGCTGAACATATCGTT
>CAZJCN010000298.1:0-3701 GCA_964544195.1 uncultured Phycisphaeraceae bacterium
GTTCCGTTTGTAACGAATATGCGGATTCAGCCGGTTCCGGACTTAATACCCCCTGCCCCCCGTCCGATGTAACCAGTGAACCGCGTCAGTTATTCGATCGGATTTATCGGTATGCGCATCGCTTTGGACGCCCGAACTATTTATACCGCTCAACGCCGGGGCATCGGCAAGAGCCTGCTCGAGCTGTATCGGCACCTGTCGATCGTTCGGCCGGACTGGGAGGTGATCGCCTATCACCGCCAGCCGGGCCGGGTGGAGCCGCTGCTGCCGCGTCCGTTCGTGAGCCCTAAGCGGATCGAGATGCGAGGCGACCGGTTCCATGCCTGGGATCGGCTGCGCCTGCCGCTGGCTTGTAAAAGAGACCGGGTGGACGTGCTGCACTGCCCGGCCAACACCTGTGCCGATTGGATGCCCGTACCGACGGTCGTGACCATCCACGATCTGATCCCGCTGGATATCCCGGAAGGCCAGGACCCGAAATTCGTCGAGCGTTTCGGGCGTAGCGTCCGGACCGCGTGCGCTAAAGCCGGCGCGATCAACTGCCCGAGCCAGTACACACGTCAACGGCTGATCAAAGACATGAACGCCGACCCTGACCGTGTGTTTGTCACGCCGTGGTCCCACTTCGGCAAGCCCGGCCCGGTGGACCTTCCCGAGCGGGTATGTCTGTATGAAAAGTATCGTGTCGAGCCGCCGTTCGTTCTGCATTTCGGTGCACGCGAACCGCGAAAAAACACCCGCCGGGTCATCGAGGCATGGGCCGGCCTGCGTAAGCCGATCAAACAGCACGCCCGGCTGCTGATCCTGGGGCTGGATGCCGAAGCCCAAGCCGAGTTCTCCATGTGCTGCGCCCGGCTGGGTGTTGAGTCGAGCGTCATCCTCAACGGGTTCGCGGATGAAGCGGACATCCCGGCGTTGATGCGGATGGCTGACGTGCTGGCGTATCCGAGCCTGTCCGAAGGGTTCGGCCTGCCGATCCTCGAAGCCTACGCGGCGGGGACGGCGGTTATTACCAGTGATCGGACCAGCCTGCCCGAGGTCGCGGGCGACGCGGCGATGATCGTCGACCCCCTCGATTTCAACACGATCACCAAGGCGATGCATAAATTACTGACCGACCCGGTTTACCGCCGGGAACTCGTTCGGCGGGGACTGAAACGATTGAAATCCTGTACGTGGGAACACACCGCTGAGCAGTTCGCACAGGCGGTGGAATACGCGGTGGAAGCCGGCCAACCGGCCGGTGCAAGGATCCGAGCCGCCTGAGACACAGCCGATGCCAGATAAAGCCGACATCCTGTTTATCAGCGAGCAACCCCTCTGGCCGATGGATCAGGGTTACCGCGTCCACGGCTGCCAGATGGCCAGGGCTGTTGCCCAACTCGGATACCGGGTCGCCATGAGCAGCCTGCACCCGACCTCGGGCTGTGATGAAAGCTGGCTGAATCAGATGCTTGCCAACTGGCCTGAAGCGAGTGATCAGGATCACCAAGTGTTTCTTAAAGGCTGGTCCGGACCGTGCCAGAAACTCAGAACAAAAATCGCTTCCCATCAAGCGCTTGATACCCGTGAACTGGCCGGGGTCATTCCACTGGTCCGGCAACTGAATCCCAAGACCGTCGTCGCGTTGGGACAACACGGGCCGATCATGTTGCGTGGCCTGAAAAAAGCCTTTCCCAACCTGACCACAATCTGGTATGCCGCCGACGAACCCGTGTTTTTTCAACTCTCATGCCTTCGGCGTGAAGGGATCGGTGCCATCGGTCGGCGGGCATACCTGTCTGGTCTTTACGCAGGCATCGAAACGCTTTTTGCCCGAGGATTGGACGGCGCCATCGGCGTCAGCCCGACCGACACGAAGCTGCTTCGCCTGATGGCGGGCGTCAGACTGGCCACGACGATCCGCAACGGCGTGGACAGTGATTATTTCATGCCAACCGACACCCCGCCGGACCCGTGCACGCTGGTGTTCTGGGGGCGTCTTGATTTTGAGCCGAACGCCGACGCGGTCCGCTGGTTCGCCCGACATGTTTGGCCGAGATTGCTGCAACGACAACCCCAGGCGCGCTGGCGCATCGTCGGGAAAAACGCCGGCAGAAAAATCCTTCGCCTCAACCAAACACAAGGTATCGAAGTCATAGGCGAAGTCCCCGACATCCGGCCTTACGCACACCAATCAGCCGCCACGATCCTGCCCATGCGTTGCGGGGGCGGGATCAAAAATAAGCTGCTGGAGGCCGCCGCGATGGGCTTGCCGATACTGGCCTCCCCCAAAGCCATCAAGGGTCTGAGCTGGCCGAACCACCTGACACCCGTGCGCCTCTGTCGCACGCCCGACGACTGGGTGCATCAGATCGAACGGGTCTGGTTCGACGGGATCCTGAACCGACAGCTACGCACCGACGCACGCCTGTGGGTGATGGATCATCACAACTGGAAGAACGCTGCGCAGCAACTGGAAGCGATGATCGACGAACTCAATGCCGGCAAACAGGTTCGGCGTGTTCACACAGAAGACGTTGACGCCGACCGATCACAAAAAAAAGTCATGAAACAGGCGGCATAGCGATGATGATAACCAGACGAGGTTAAGGCATGGCGTGGACCAGCATGCATTTCGCAACCGGGATGATCGGCGGAGCGGCGATCGCGGTGATGCCCTGCCTGATCCTGCGTCGAGGTTGGCGTCATATCCCGCTCGGGATGACTTTAGGCGGGCTGTGGGCGATCGTACCGGACTGCCCGCGCCTCTGGCGTGAAGATTTCACATCTCTGCCGTTCGCATCAACTCTAGGCAGCAAAGACTTCGAGCTTTGGCTTCATTCGATCGGCGACCTGTTCTTTTTTCATCGCTCACTGGATGCCCAACCCAAAGAATTTGCGCTGTTAGGTCTGGCCTTAATCATCGGCTTGTACAGCGCAGCGTTGCTCGCCTGCTGGTGGGTGTTGGGCCAACGATCGAAAGCACGCCTGATTGACGCGGATTCGATACCCTCAACGCTTGCCTCAACCCGTCAGTCACACGCCCATTACCGACAGGGACAACCCATCACGAACATGGGCAACGAATCCGATACCGTTACAACCGATACCGAGGGTGATCCGATAATCGGACGGATCGGCAAAGATCGCTCCGCCTAAGCCGAGACGGGTCAAGAGCTTCGAAAATACTTCGCCGATTCCCCGTTTTTTCTATTGTGTTGGCAGCGACGTTGGATATATTGAAAGCGTAGGCTCGGCTTGAGGAGTGCTTCTCGACAAGGCCTGCGACAATGAAAGCGAGCTTCGTTCAAAACGAGCCGCAGACCGAACCGGCCCCCGCTGACGAAATGTCAGAACGCTCAATCACGTAACGGCGGCCTGGCAACCTCTGCGGCTCGCTTTACGCGCCAATACCGACCTTACTTCAACAGCCCGTCCAGCCCCGGTACGTCCAGCCCGCCGGTCAACTTCATCATCTCCTGTTGCACACGCTCCTTGGCGCGGTTGAGCGCTTCGTTGGTCGCCGAAACGATCAGCTCCTCGACCATGGTGCGATCGGCGTCGGTCCCCTGCCCCGCCAGCGCAGCCACCATCGCCGGGTCGAGCGAGACGTTGACCACCTCCAGCTTGCCGTTGACCACGACACGCACAGCGCCGGCGCCGGCCTCCGCCTCGGCTGTGACACGCGACAGCTCCTCCTGCATCTGCTCCATCTTCTC
>CAZJCN010000299.1:0-3672 GCA_964544195.1 uncultured Phycisphaeraceae bacterium
AACTGCGCGAACTTGAACGCCGCCGAAACGTCAAGCGGCGCGAGCTTTTCGACGCTCAGGACGCCATTGACACACAACGAGAAGAACTGATCAGCAAGATCGAGAAGCAGTTGAAGCACACAAGCACAGTCCAAGCCTTATTCACGATCCGATGGAGGCTCCAATGACCAGCAATCCAGCGACACCAGACGCACTGGCGGCGGCCCAAAGCCCCAACGATCTCTTGGCTTCACAGATCACCGAAGCCCTAGTTGTTGCTGGGCTGATCAAGGACACACACAAGGGGCAACTCCTTGCCAAACTCAAGGCCAACGGCGTCAAGCAGGAGGAATGGAACCTCTGGATTGACATGGCCACTGCACCGCAGGTTGCCCAGGGGGAAGCCAACAATGAGTAAGCCCATCACCAAGATTCGTCTGGCGGGCTTTCGTGGTGCGACCACTGCATTCGAGCTTGACTTCGACCCATCGAAAGACATGACCATGCTCTTCGGGGAGAACGGGTCGGGGAAGAGCACCATTCTCGACGCCATCGATGTTGTCTGTAACGACACCATCGGATGTCTGGAGGGAGTCAGTGTCGGGCAAGCTCCGGGTAGATATCTCTGCACACTGGGGGCCCAGCCTGCGAGCCTTCAGGTCACCGTGCATTCCAACGGCGAGAGCTGGACTGGAGCGATGCGGCGAAACGCCATCACCGTGTCTGGTGGAGGCGATAGGCCGTGCGTAAAGATCTTGCGCCGCAACAAGATTCTTGAGCTTGTTACCGCCCAGCCCAGCGACCGATACCGGGCGTTAAGCCGGTTCATCGACATCGGCGTTGTCGAGCAGTCCGAAACCAACCTAAAGCACAAGCTGGACGCCACGAACTCCGAGATCACAACCTTGACGCGAGATAAGGATCGAATGGCTAGTCAGCTCGATAAGGTGTGGGATGCTGAAGGTCGTCCGGGGCCGGGGCCAACGGCTATGGAATGGGCCGAACAGCGCGTGAATACAGGCATTGAGGGTTTGAATGACAGGCTCGAACGCCTCAAGGAAGTGGTCGATGCCGTTGCAACCGCGACTGCAGCCAAGGGCGCATACGAAGATCGGAAGGCGAGGCACTCAAACGTGGCGGACCAACTGGCGGATGTCGAGCAGCAAATCGCCAACGCGCCAAGCATCACGTCCGCGACCGCTGTCCAACTCCTGGAATCGTTGGAGAAGGCCAAGACGTACATCGAAGCCGAAGACTCTCTGGACAAGTGCCCCACATGCCAGCGCCCGATGGGACGGGACGAACTGCTGGGAATCGTCAACCAAGAGTTCGAGCAGTTGTCTGAACTCAAGAAGCTGACCGACAACCGACAGCGCATCCAAGGATGGGTGAACACAGCCGCATCCCATCTGAGCGAAGCTACGGCTGCTCTCGTTGAGGCGTTGAAGAAGGTCCAGGAGGTCGTGCAGACGAGCGACGTGCCGGAACTCGTCGCGCTGAACATCGCCTGGCCGTCATGGGAGCAGACAACAGACGACATGGACGCCCTGGTGACGATCTGCGGTCAACTGGAGCCAGTCCACCCCACGCTCGAGCAGCAACGCGAAAGTGCCCAGCGCGACGTCAACCAGTTCAACTCCATCAGGCAGTGGTGGAACGGCATCAAGGAAGCCAACGAGAAGATGGCCGACCTCGACCGCATCCGCGACGGCCTGCAGCGCGCTTACGAAATCGTCCACGAGAAGCGGGTTGCGTTCACGCAGGGCATTCTGGATGACATCCGCCAGGAGGCCGATCGCCTATTCCAGGAAATTCACCCAGGCGAGGACATCGGCCTCGAGCAACTCAAGATGGAGGAACAACGGCGCGGGTCTGTCAGTCAGACCGGCACGTTCAACGGCCACACGGACGTCCCTCCCCAGGCGGTCTTCAGCGAATCCCACATGGATACCCTCGGATTCTGTGTCTGGCTGGCACTGGCCAAACGGGAAGACCCAGAAAAAACGATCCTGCTCATCGATGACATCTTCTCCTCGGTGGACGCGACACACCTCGGACGCGTATTCGACCTGCTTCGCGCCGAAGCATCGAACTTTCTCCAAATCATCATCGCCACGCATTACCGGCTCTGGTGGGATCGCTGCCAGAACGCTCATGGCATCCAGCGCGTGCATCTCGGCCGATGGTGCGCTTCCAACGGAATCGCCGCGCAGAATATGCCACGCGTGCTTGATGAGCTTCGGGCGAAGGTGGCCGATGCTATCCTTGACCGCCAGAGCGTGTCGTCCAAGGCGGGTATCCTGCTGGAAAGCATCCTCGACGACTTGGCACTGTTGTACGAGCGTCCGCTCCCTCGCAACAAGCTCAACCAGTATACGCTCGGCACGTTGATGAACGGATGCAGCAAGCTCTTTTCCCGGCACAATCTGACTGTGCAGATCAATGCCAACTGGAACGCCAACGGCCAGCCCGAGGATTGGCAAACGACGGACGGCACCGCCGCCTTTAATCGTGTTAACGCCCTGCAGTTCATTCGAAACCAAGTGGGCTGCCACTTCAACCCGCCGGGCATGGAAATACCGGACGATGATGTGCGGGAGTTCGGAGCGGCGACCATCGCCCTGGTCGAAGCATTGACCTGCCCGAACTGCGGAACCTTGGCCACCAAGATAGCGAACGATGGAACTCACCGCCGGTGTTCGTGCGCGAAGCGTGCGGCCCGCATGACGCCCGTCGCCATTCAGTAGACGACAAGGAATGACTATGGCGAATAGACAGACACGATTAGAACTGACATGGATCGGCAAGGAGAATCGGCCGAAGCTGGAGCCGCGCGTCCTGATCGAGGACCCGGACAAGTCGTACCACGCCGCCCATCGGGTCAGCGAGGACGACATCTTCGACAACCGGCTGATCTTCGGCGACAACCTGCTGGCGCTCAAGGCGCTGGAACAGGAGTTCACCGGCAAGGTCAAGTGCATCTACATCGACCCGCCATTCAACACCGGGTCGGCATTCGAGCACTATGACGATGGCGTCGAGCATTCCCTGTGGCTCACGTTGATGCGTGATCGGTTCGAGATCCTGCGACGATTGCTGACGAACGATGGGCTGTTGTTCCTGCATCTTGATGATGGGGAAATGGCCTACGCAAAGGTGCTGCTTGACGAAGTCTTCGGCCGCAGCAACTACTGCAACACGATCTGCATGACCACAAACGATCCTTCAGGATTTAAGGCAACCGGAACTACTGTATTCTCAACGGCCAACTACATGCTGGTCTATGCAAAGGATAAATCAACGACGCCGGTGCGAAAGGTGTTCATCGAAAAGGCGTATGACAAGGCCTACTCAAAGGTCTTGGCAGATCGGACAGCACCCTATGAGCAATGGTCATGGGACAGCATCAACGACGTGGTGGCAAGGAGCTTGGGATTCAAGTCGGTCCGTGCTGCCAAACGCGAGATCGGCGACGCATTCGAAGATTATGTATCGCGCTTTGCGATTGCCAATGCTGACAGGGTGTTTCAGACGGCTGCGATTGGGGGCGGGGCTGCGATCAAGCGAGAGGCCACGATCCGCCAGTCGATGCGTGAGCGTGACAAAGTGTTCGTGCATCCGGGCGAGGATGTGCCTGATTTTTAGAGCGCCTAACAAAATGGCATGTCCGTTGCTTCTGGGAAGACCATCTTC
>CAZJCN010000300.1:0-3669 GCA_964544195.1 uncultured Phycisphaeraceae bacterium
GTCAGCACCGTGCCGTCGGCCAGCAGCACCTTCAACGCGATCACATGATGCAGCGTCATCCCGTAGATGATCGAGCGTGTCCCCGAACTGTTGTTGCCGATCATCCCCCCGACGGTGGCCCGACTGGACGTCGCCGGGTCCGGCGCGAAATGCAACCCGTAAGGCTTGAGTTGGCTGTTGAGATGATCTCGCACCACCCCCGGCTGAACACGGGCCCAACGCTGTTCCTTGTTCACCTCCAGCACGCGATTCAGGTGCTTGGAACAGTCCAGCACCATCCCCGGGCCAAACGTCTGCCCGGCCAGGCTCGTCCCGCCGCCACGCATCGTCACCGGCAGACGATGCTCCGCCGCATAACCAACCGCCGCGATCACATCCGCCTCGTCCCGGGGAACCACCACACAGGCCGGCATCATCTGGTAATGACTGCCGTCCGTCGCGTGCATGCCACGCGTCACTTCGTCGGTATAGACCTCGCCACGCACCACGCGCTGAAGCTCGGCCTGCAAACGTCGGGGTGGTAAAGGGGCGGGGGGCGTCGGCATCGGCTCGGGTTCCGCAACGGATCGACTTCGGCGTCCCGGACACGGCAGGTCCGCGATCACGCATGAACACCCGATTCTACCCCGTGCGTTGGATTGTTGCGAAATAATAAATACCCGGAAATGGCGACCGTCTTACCGCACCAGCCCGCGCGTTTCACTTCGATAGGTCGTTTCGCTGTAGTGGTCGCGGGGTCGGCCGTTGAACTGCTGCTGACGATCATAGGTCAGCGTCACGCTGGTCTGGACCGACGGCAAACGGTAGCCCGCCGACGCCGCCAGCCGATGATCGTTGCGATCGACATACCAGGGCGTCGCCTTGCCCGAACGATACGCCTGGCGTTCAAGATGATTCAGCAGGGCGGTGGGCAGGACCACCGACCGGTATCGGCCCTCGGCATCGAGCTGTGGCCCAAGGTCCAGCTGCGCACGCTCCGAGGCGCACCCGCCGAGGATGGCGAAAACGCCCAACAGAACACCGACACACACTGGCTGCACCAACCGCATCACGTCAGAAGTCAAGCGAACCGCGTGCCTTCCAGAGTCAGACTGGTGCAGGTTTTCTAATGGGCTGATATGGCATGGCTTATACGGCAGGGGCGGCGCATGAAAAACCCGCGCCGGGTATCAACGGCACGGGTTGTTGTTTTCACGCAACACGCCGATTGCTCAGCGTGGGGTTTAATCGACCTTGATGAAATCCTGCCCCGGCGACCAGTTGCAGGCGGTCAGCTCGCCGGACTGCACCGCGTCGATCACCCGCAGCGCCTCGCTGACGCTTCGTCCGACCGACAGGTTGTTGACCGTCACCCACTGGATGATCCCGTCCGGGTCCACCAGGAAACTCGCTCGCAGGCAGACGTTTTCCTCCGCATCAAGGATGCCCAGGTCGGCTGCGAGCTTCTGCGCCGCGATCAGCGGGTACGGCAGGTCCTTCAGGCCCTCATGGTTCTGCCGCCAGGCCAGATGGGAGAACTCGTTGTCCGTGCTGCCGCCGATCAGCACCACGTTCCGCTTGTCGAATTCTTCAGCCGCCTTGCCGAACTCGATCAGCTCGGTCGGGCAGACAAAGGTGAAGTCCTTGGGATAGAAGATGAACAGCTTCCACCGGCCTTCGTAGTCGCCGGTCTGGATCGTGGTCAGGTCGTCGATGGTCAGGCCTGAACAGGCACGGCACTTGAACTCGGGGAATCGCTGGCCGACGGTCAGCATGGTCGGTGTCTCCTTCATATACACAAGTTGTTACAGGGGATTCACACCCGGACAGTCGCCCGGACAGATTCAAGCCTAGGCCAACTTCATGACCGGGTCAACCCACGCCGGGATGAAAACCTGTCTAGAATAGGGGCATGACCACCGTCACCCCCCAGGCCGAACACGCCAGCCTGATCGCCCGGCTTGAGCAGGTCATCCGTGACCGTGGCCGGATGTTGATCGCGTACTCCGGCGGGGTGGACTCGACGCTGGTGGCTGTGGTGGCGCGACGGGTACTCGGCAAGGACAATGCCCCGGCGGTGATCGGCGACTCCCCGTCCCTGCCCCGTCACGAACTGCACGAAGCCAGGCGCATCGCCAACGAACTGGACCTGAAACTGATCGAGGTCCGGCCCGGTGAACAGGACGACGCGGGGTATCAGGCCAACGCCGGCGACCGATGCTACTTCTGCAAGACACACCTCTACGACGCGATGACCCGGCTGAGCCGGCAGTGGGGCATCCCCTTCATCGCCAACGGGACCAACACCGACGACCTCGGCGACCACCGGCCGGGCCTGCAGGCCGCCGACGAAGCGCAAGTCGTTTCGCCCCTGATCGAAGCCGGCTTCGGGAAGGAAGAAGTCCGCGTCGCCGCCCGATCACTCGGCCTGCCCAACTGGGACAAGCCCGCCGCCGCGTGTCTGGCCAGCCGCGTGCCCTACGGCCAGACCGTCACCCCGGAACTGTTGCGACAGATCGAACAGGCCGAGGACGCCCTGCGCGATCTGGGCTTTGTCGGCTTCCGCGTGCGTCACCACGATCAGGTCGCCCGGATTGAACTGCCGTTGGACCAACTGCCGCGATTGCTTGAGCCGAAGCTCCGCGAGGAAGTCGCCCGACGCATCCGTGAGGCCGGCTATCTGTATGTTGCCGTGGACTTGGAAGGGTTCCGAAGCGGCAGCGCCAACCTCGCGCTGACCATCAGTGCGACACCGCGTTCCGGCAACGGTTCCTCGACTCCGTCCTGACCGTCTCATGCAAGACCAGACAGGGGAATACGCATGATCCGATTGGCTGTACTCGTCATGTGGTGTTGCCAGTTGATCGGGGCTACGGGCCTTGCTGCGCAGGCTCAAAGTATGAGCGGGTTCGACGCCGACACCCGACGGCTGTGGGAACGCCATAGGCGTGTCTTTGCCCAGCGTTGCGCCCGTATCGACGACGGCTTCGCCTGTTGCCCCGCCTACGACCGGCGCTACCCCAGCTCGGCTGGCATCACCGTCCGGCAGGCACACGCCAGGCTCTCCGAAACCATCAAGATCCATCAGGCCAACATGGTCTATACCAAGACCCTCCGCATGCCCGACGCCGAGGCCCAAGCCATGGCCATGCCGATCCCGAAGCTGGCGGTGGGGGAGTACGGCTACCTGGTCTCGGTCCGCATCGACGAAATCCTTGGCCCCGAAGAGATGATCGTTTCCGAACCCTGGCTGATCGACGCGGCTCGGGTCAACCGCGACTACCGCGCCGATCGTGCCCGCGCTCGTCAGGCCGAGGACGAAGACGCCGCCGAGGCGTGGGTCGAGCGGATCTACGAGCAACGCTTTGCACTCGTCGACAAACAGAAAGACAAACATTTCACCAAAGCCACGATCCGGCTAGTCGGTTTCCCGACCGCGGGCCTGTCGCCCGATTCCCGATGGCTTGGGCCGGCGGACAAGGGGATTCAACTGTTCATCACCGGGACTGAAACCTATGGCTCGGAACGTCGACCACGCACCCGGTTCGTCGCCGTGGCGTTGAACAAGGTCCGATTCGGCCTGGATGAAGCCGGTTTCATCGAACTGCTTGAAACCCGTGGCCTGACACCCGCCTCGTTCATCGAATTGGTCATGGACCGGATGAGCGAGCACGACCCCGATACCGCCCG
>CAZJCN010000301.1:0-3657 GCA_964544195.1 uncultured Phycisphaeraceae bacterium
CTGGTTTGGCATGGACATTGATGGTATCTTATCGCCCTGACACGGAGAGCATCATGATCAGTGCCGTATTCAACATGAACGCTGCTCAGATCGCCAAAAGGCGGAAGATCCTGATTCTCGCCCTGCTGACCTTCGCGGCCCTGTGCTGAAGCCCCATCATCGGGACTTTACTTCGACCGGTCATCAGAGGTCACGCCATACAACAGCCTACGAAAAACGCCCACCCCTTGATCGGGTGGGCGTTGTTTTTTTATCCGATCCACGTCGGGTCAGGCCAGTTCGGGGAAGGTCTTGCGGACGACCTCCACCAGCTCGGCAACGTGTTTGATCGAGGCGTCCATGAGCTTCTGTTCCTCGGCATTGAGGTCGATCTCGATGACCTTCTCGACACCTTCGGCTCCCAGTACGACCGGGACACCGACGAACAGGCCCTTGCCCGGCTCGGCGTTGACTCCGAACTCCTTCTCACAGTACGCAGCACAAGGCAGGATGCGCTTCTTGTCCTTGATGATCGCCTCGACCATGTCGATGACACCCAAGGCCGGGGCATAGTAGGCGCTGGTGCCCATGAGCTTGACGATCTCGCCGCCGCCGACCTTGGCGCGTTCGACGATTTCGTTGAGACGGTCTTCACTGATGAACTGCGTCACGGGGATGCCTGCGATGTTGGTGTATCGCGGCAGCGGAACCATCGTGTCGCCGTGGCCACCCAACAGCAGCGCGTTGATGTCCTCAACGCTGAAGCCGGTTTCCATCGCAATGAAGGTCTTGAAGCGTGCCACGTCAAGGCAGCCGGCCTGACCGACGATCCGGTTGGTCGGGAAGCCCGTGGTCTTCCACGCGGTGTACACCATCGCGTCCAGCGGATTACTGACCAGGATCACCACCGCGTCGGGGGCGTGCTGCTTGATGTTTTCACTGACCTGCTTGACGATCTTGACGTTCGTGGCGATCAGGTCGTCTCGGCTCATGCCGGGCTTACGAGGCAGGCCGGCGGTCACGACGACGACATCGGACCCGGCGATATCCTTGTAGTCAGCCGTTCCCGTAATTTTGCAGTCGAATCGCTCCATCGGGCCGCACTGTGCCAGGTCGAGCATCTTGCCCTTGACGACGTTTTCCGCGTCGGGGATATCGAGCACGACGATATCGCCCAGTTCCTTGCTGGCCGCCCAGAGGGCACAACTGGCGCCAACATTCCCGCCGCCGATGATCGCGATCTTCGCACGCTTGGGCATGGTCTTACCGTCCTTTTGTAAATGGGGTGAAAAAGTCTGTTGTTGGGGGACCGACATCATAGCCAACCCGGCCCGGCGCTCAACCCGCCTCGTTCCCGCATTCGAGAATCCACCCGATTATGCCTCCTGAATCCGCATCGCAAGACAGCGAGCCATTCGCCAGTATCCCGGCTAAGTGATACAATTGTTGATTCGCAATATTTACCGTGCGAAGGATGTCTGACGTGTCCGAAACCATACAGGGTCAATTAGTTGCCGATGAAGGTGTCAGGATCGCGGTCGTCGTCGCCCGGTTCAACGAGTTCATCACCAAGCACCTGCTCGAAGGAGCAGTCGATACTTGGACTCGTCTCGGCGGCCGGGAAGACGCGTTGACGGTCGTCTGGGTGCCCGGCAGTTTCGAGCTGCCGGTGACGGCCAGGAAACTGGCCGAGTCCGGGCAATACAAGGCTGTGATCTGCCTCGGCTGCGTGATCCGGGGTGAAACCGACCATTACGACCACGTGGTTGAACAGACCGCCAAAGGGATCAAGGACGTCGGTGTCCAGACCGGCGTGCCGTGTATCTTCGGCGTGCTGACCTGTGATACCTTGGAACAAGCGATCAACCGCGCGGGCGCCAAGATGGGCAACGCCGGCCGAAGCGCGATGCTGGCCGGGATCGAGATGGCCGACCTGATGCGACAGCTTGAAGCGTAAGACATCAGCAGACAGACTGAAATACATGACCCACTCCGTAATGAACGAACGACCGAACACCAACACGGCCACCCCGGCCCCCGGAAAACGACGGGACGTACGCCGATTGGCCATGCAGGTGCTGTACCAACTGGACGTCTCCAATGATCAGATGCCCGACCGGCAGGCTATCCTGGATGGACTGGACCCGGACTTCGACAAACCGACGATCCGCGAACAAGGCGTCGATCTGGCTCTGTCAGCCTGGGCGCGACGTGCCGATGCCGACCAGGCTATTCAGAACCTGACACCCGATTGGCCGACACACCGCCAGCCCCCGGTCGATCGTGCGATCCTTCGCCTGGCGTATCACGAGATGTCGGCCGGTGTGACCCCGATCAAGGTCGCCATCAACGAGGCCGTGGAACTCGCCAAGCAGTACGCCAGCGAGCACAGCCCGGCGTTCATCAACGGCGTACTCGACAAGCTCGCCAAGTCGATTGACCCCAAACATGTCGTCACCACCGTGACTCCTGAATCACAACCGACTGATGAACAAGCCTGGCTCGAAGACGCCAAGCGTGAGCCCCAAACCTGACCGTTAATCATCCATTGATTCAACCTCCGCGATGAGTCTTTTCAAAAGCGCCCTCAATAAGCTTAAGCAAGGCCTGGCCCGAACCCGATCCGGGTCGGCCGCGACCGTGCGCACCATCCTCACCGGTAAGAAGCTCAGCCCGGAACTGCTCCGTGACCTCGAACGGGCCATGATCCAGGCGGACATCGGGATCAAGACCGCCATCGAGATCCGCAAGGACATTCAGGCCGCCTACGAGCGTGGCGAGATCACCTCCGGCGATGAAGCGTTGCAATACCTCAAAGATCAATTGTGCGCCTACTTTCCTGAAGAAGACCGTCGTTTACGGTTCGCCCCCCCCGGCGAAGGTCCGACCGTCATCCTGGTCGCGGGGATCAATGGGGCCGGGAAAACCACCAGCATCGCCAAGATCACCAAGAGCCTGCGCGACGAGGGCAAGACCGTCATGCTGGCGGCTTGTGACACGTTCCGAGCCGCGGCGGTCGAACAGCTGGAGGTGTGGTCCGAACGGCTGGGCGTGCAGGTGATCAAGGGCCAACAAGGCGGAGACCCGGCGGCGGTCGCGTTCGATGCGGCCCAGGCCGCCAAGGCGCGCGGGGTCGACGTGCTGGTGCTGGATACCGCCGGCCGATTGCACACGCAGGAACACCTGATGCGACAACTCACCAAGATCCGGTCCGTCGTCGCCAAGCAGATCCCCGGCGCGCCGCACGAGGTCATCCTCGTCATCGACGCCACCACCGGGCAGAACGGGATCAACCAAGCCAAAGTCTTCGCTGAGGCGACCGAAGTCACCGGCATCTTCCTGTCCAAACTCGACGGCACGGCCCGCGGCGGGATCGTCATCGCCATCCGCGAGCTGCTGAACCTGCCCGTCAAGTTCATCGGTGTCGGCGAAACCCCGGACGACGTCGAGCCGTTCGAGCCGAACAAGTTCGTCGAAGCGATGTTCGCGGAATAAGCCTCGACTCGCCTGCGGTTCACAACGTCAAAGCTTGGCATACCCATCGCGGGTGATGGCGTCGCGTTCTACTGATGTTGAACGATCCGTCTCATCTCATGGTGTTTTTCTCTTGTTGCCGACTTCACTCAACTTCACGCTTTTCCGGTCTGAGGCGGCAGGGACGGCTTCCGCGGGACCGGT
>CAZJCN010000302.1:0-2412 GCA_964544195.1 uncultured Phycisphaeraceae bacterium
CCGCCGCCGGAGACGGTGATGGCGAAGTTGTATTCACCCAAGGCGTTGGGGTCGAAGCTCCCGGCCGGGGGGAAGACCACGCCGGGCACGGGCTGCGTGAGGAAGTTGAACATCAGGTTCTGAGAGTCCTCGACAAGCGTGGCGTTGGGGTCCTGCCCGAGCAGGGCGTTGGTGACGTTGATCCGGCCGAGCGAACCGACAGGCGTGTCAAAGCCGGTGTCGAAGTCGTAGTAGAGGTCGATCTGGTAATCGGTGAGTTTGGGCGTGGCGCCGTTGCTGCCGACGACCTTCATGTAGTAGTTGAAGTTCCACAGGGCGCCTTCGAATGCGCTTTCGTTGTTCCCGCCGAAGTTGCTCCCGGGCGTAGCGAAGTAGGTGCCGGCCCCGTCGTTGGTCAACGGCGGATTGGAATAACGCTGCGTCGCGCTCATCGCCACGATGAGGGTGACGTTCCCGTCAACGATCTGCGAGGAGACGGCGACTTCATCGTTGGGGATGCCCTGCCCGCCGAAGGTAGCGTCATCGAGAGGGCCGAAGGTGTCATAGATTGGTGTCGCGGTAGCGGTCGCGCTGATCGCCGTGGCGGTAAGTACAGAAATAAGGCTAGCGATTTTCCCGGTCATTTCTCCACTCCTGATGTTTCATAATGCTGGAACATTAGCCCCTCAGCACCCGCTGGAGGCCCGGATTTGAGTAATAAAGTACCTGATTATCGGGCCACGATCAAGCATTTTGGGGTCATTATTATGTATTACGTCGGGCCGATGACTGAAGGTCGGGACTGGTATTGGGGAGATTATGCCGGGCTGGAAGGCGGTGAGAGGTGCAGGGCTAAGTGGGTGGGAGGTATTCGATATCTGTATGTCGGAGATTTTCGGCTGGGTTGCAGGCGACCGGGGGGGTGATACAATGCGTTTCCGTGGGGTAGATTCCGTGAGGGTCGTGGTTTGCGCCCGGCCGGGGGAGTGCGGACGGCCCGATACACGTAAGTGTAATTCGTCGGCATGGATGTCGGCGTTGGTAGTGTCCGGCGGAGGTCGGTGTGACCCCGTCTTGGTATATGTCCCGTTAACCTTTTTTCAGTCAACACGGGCCGGCTCGATTCGGCAAGCCCGCCCACCCAAGGAGCCTGACTATGGCATCGCTGGTCAAAGAGTTGGTCGAAGCAGGGATCCACTTCGGCCACCGCACGACGAACTGGAACCCGAAGATGGCGCCTTACATCTTCGGCAAGCGAAACAAGATCCACATCATCGACGTCAAGGAAACCATCAAGGGCCTGTTGCTCGCCCGTAAGTTCATCACCAAGACCGTTGCCAGCGGCAAGGACGTGCTGTTCGTCGGCACCAAGCGCCAGGCCCGCGGGATCATCGAAAAATACGTCTCCGAGACCGGCATGCACTACGTCACCGAACGCTGGCTCGGCGGAACGCTCACCAACTTCCGGACCATCCGCGAACGACTCAAGCGACTCGAAGAACTCGAACGCATCGAAGAGTCCGGCGAGATCAACAACTACTCCAAGAAGATGGAATCCCAGCTCCGCCGGGAAAAAGCCAAGATCCTGCGGAACCTCGGCGGCATCCGGAATATGTCCAAGCTGCCCGGCTGCATGGTCGTGATCGACGTCAACAACGAAATCAACGCGGTCAAGGAAGCCCGTAAGCTCGGCATCCCGACCGTCTGCCTGATCGACACCGACTCGGACCCGGACTTCGCGGACATCCCGATCCCGGGTAACGACGACGCGATGCGGGCCATCGAGGTGGTCGTCGCCAGCCTGTGTGCCGCGGTTCAGGAAGGCAAGAACAGCCGGGCCGCGTTGAACGAGGGCAAGGATACCGATGCCGCCGCGGAACTGCCCCGCAAGCGGAGCAGCCGGGCCAAGTTCCGGGCTGACGACCCGATCCCGCCCGCCGATGACGCGGCGCAGGAACCCGCCGCTGCCGCCCCGGCGGACAACCAGGCCTGAGCCTGTTTCAGGGATGGCAACGATCGGGGATGACTGACGAGTGAGTACGTAAACATCAATCGGGCCGACCGCCCGAACGATGCCTGACCAACCGACGTTTTCCCTCTAGAAAAACGGAGATAGAACACCATGGCGATTTCCGCCAAGGACGTGATGGCCCTTCGCAAAGCGACGGGTCTGGGCATGATGGAATCCAAGGCCGCGCTCGAAGAGGCCGGCGGCGACATGGAGGCCGCCAAGGAGCTGCTTCGTAAGAAGGGCCTGGCGAAGATGGACGGCCGCGCCGATCGCGCCTCGACCGAGGGCAAGGTCGCCGTTGCGGTCGCACCCGATGCCAAGAAGGGCGCGATCGTCGAGGTCAACACCGAAACCGACTTCACCGCCAGCAACGAGGCGTTCCTCAAGATGGTGCAGGCCGTCGCGGAGGAGGCCCTCAAGCA
>CAZJCN010000302.1:2512-3627 GCA_964544195.1 uncultured Phycisphaeraceae bacterium
ACGAGCATGACCGCCGCGATGCGCGCAGCACGGGTTCGGCTGTTGGCGGTTGCGGTCAGGTGCCACTGCGGTGCCGGTTCGGGTGCCGTCACCATCGGGTAATCCGTCTTGGGGGGTAACGGCCAGGCATCGGTCTGATTCAGGCGGAAGCCATCTTTGATCGTGCTGATCAATTGAACGTGCATGCGCTCACTCTCACGGTTGGAAACGAAAGCCTGTGTTTCAGCATTCAGCTCGAACGCTTCCTTGCCGTGCATCAGCCATTGGATCTCAACGGGCTCGGGAGCCTGCACATCGTCGATCACGAGGATCACCCCCGGCCGAAGTAACACGACGTGTCGCTCGTAATGTTCCAGCAAGCCATCGGGATAACACCCCGCCGCTTCGCCCCTGACGTACGCGACGTGCGTTGAATTGTTGAAGTCAATGATCCGTCCGACGTAGCGGTTGTCCTGATTAACCTGCCCCTGTCCGTTGATCAGCAGGCAGTTGTGGGCGACGGTCTGCTGGGTGTATTGAGTGTGGAACGGGGAGCCGTGCTGCGGGTATCGTTGTCCGCCCGGGATCGCCAGCGCCTTGCCGCCTTTCATGATGACAAAGCTGTTCTGGTCGGCGTGGCTGTGGCTGACTGCGCCGAAGGGCGACGACTTGAACATTACCATCAGGTCGCGGTCGGGCCGTGCCAGATCGGTATGCATCGTAGCCCAACCGATGCCACGGAACACACGAGCCGATGGCAGGTCGTGGGGTGGCACGGGGGGCAGATCATCGGGCAGGATGATGCGCAGCAGCGGGCCGGTTCGTCCGTAGGGTGCATGACGCATCGGTTCCTGGTCGACCCACCACCGGATCGCCGGGTCACGGAATCGCAGCGCGTGGTACAGCAGGATCGACCTCGCCTCACCGGCGCGTCGTGCCGCAGGCCCCGCCTCTCCGTCTCCGAACGGCGTGATGTCTCCGTTCGGTGCCATGCAATAGACCGGGAAATAACGCATTTTTCGGAAATACGGCTTGTTGAACAGGTTGTACCCGGTCGCCGCTTCCAACGAGTGCAACGGCGTGACAAACCGGTCGTTGTAAGACAGAAAGTAATTCACGCCTTCCGCCCAACCGCC
>CAZJCN010000303.1:0-3627 GCA_964544195.1 uncultured Phycisphaeraceae bacterium
AAAGTCATCGAGCCGGTAACGCCAACGATCCGGACGGGCAGCCCTCTTGGTGCGGGCGTGTTGGGACGCCCGCTCAGTTGTTGGCCGGGCGGACAGGGGTTGTTCCGCGGTCAGGCTGGAAGCGGATTGAAGCGGTTGGATACTCAGGTCCAGCCTGACATCATGCCCCAACTCGGAACAGGCCGCCTGCCGTACCTGTTCGCCGAACTGCCGACCGATCCCGTCGGCGAGGAACTTGTTGGGCACGATGACAGTCAAAGCCTGTTCATCATCGGTCAATTCAAATCGCGCGGTGCGGTCAAACCACATGGCAAACCGGCGTGGGCCGAGTGATTCGTGGAGACGCCGGGCGATGCGCGTACCAATATCGTTGGATGAAGTGGCCGTGGACACGATCACCTCTCTTTACAAGTACGGACCCAATGGCGGCAGCGCCGCCTCTTGCACGGTAACAGGGCCCCAGCCCTGACGATTGAAGGTGGTTCCGTCCTGATCCCGCTGATCGAAACGCCCGTCCGGCGTCGGGCATTCCCCTCACTGATCGGAGCGCCGGACATCAGATGCTGGATTGCGGAGCGTTATTCCGTTAACGCCGAGAGAGAAGATAAGCTTTTGCGTGTCGGCGATCAACCGGGTTTGGGTTTAGAAAAATTTTCGTCTGCTTCATCGTTGTGTCAATGAAGCCTTTAGACGCACGAAGTTTTTTTATTCACAGCCTTCGCGCTTCTGGTGAATAAGTGTGGAAAACCGGCTGAAAAACCGGGGTTTTTCGTGTTTCAAGGTTTTAAAACCCCGATCATCGCGAGCTTAGAACCCGTAGCGCGAAAACCGATGTGTTGATACAGTCGAAGTGCCGGCGTGTTGGAATCATCGACCGCCAGATGGATACCCGTGTAGCCGAATTGCTTAGCCCGGGACAATGCGAAATACATCAAGGCTTTGCCCAGACCCTGGCCTCGGAAAGCCGGTGACAGTCCGAGATAGACCAGCTCAAGCTCGCGGCGTTCCGCCATCGGGTTCAACAGCAACACGGCTACCGGTTCGTTGTCGGCGTACCATGTGGTCCACAGTGCAGGGTCGAACCGGCCGACCGCCATATGGCCGGCGATGATGTCATCGATGTGTCGGATGCCGACGAGCCCCGGACAGTCCCGTGTGTCGATGTAACTGGCTTCGATCGAGCGGGCGAACAGATCACGCCGGCTTTCGTCCCAAGTGTACTTTTGAAGCGACCGTCCCCGACAAGTGAGCGCTGCGTTTGGCTCTGCCGTGGCCACATCCCGCCCCATACAGGAACGGCGCATATACACCAGTTGGGCCAGGCGTATAAAACCAGCATCGACAAGCGCCTGTTGTACCATTGATTGGTGCGGGTCCAATAGTGCCTGGATCAGGCGGATTTCATCTGCTGATGTCTGCTCCACGACATGACAGACGAGCGCTGTCAGAGGCGCGGTCCGATCCGTGGAACTGATGGGGCTGAGGAACAAGACCGCGGTTTTACCAGCCCCCGGGATCAACAGCACGCTGACGATCGGCGTCGTGTCACGGTAAGCGGTCCACAGACCGTCCAGACTGAGCCCATGAGTCCTGACAAAATCCAGAAAATGCCCGACCGCGGGGTCAGACGGGGCGGGTCTGCCGGTCAGCAGGAGCCCCAAAGCGGCTCTCTGCTCGTGTTTGAGGGGGTGTCGCAGGTGCAAGCCCGTGTCTTGGGGCGGTCTGAGGCTGGTTGAGCTGATATGGGCCATGATCGGAGCCCCAAGGCGGATGGATTGACCGGAGGGTGCCTGATCGTACAATGCCTTTCCAGACGGTGGGGCTTTCTGTGCTACCCCAGCAGTACGGGTAGTGTACATAGATCCTCACCGTTACAGAACTTGTTAGATTGTAGTCTGAAATCATACAGAGAGGTTCCCATGCGTCACATCGGGGTCGTATTACTGCTGGCATGTGTCTGTTTCATCGGGACGCTGTCTTGGACGCAGGGGACCTTGGCGTATCCCGAGCCGGCGGCTGTCAGTCCATCGTGGTCGCTGGACGTCGAGGTGCAGACCCCTGAAGCCATCGCCATCGAAGACGTGGACGGCAGCATCCGCTGGTTCTGGTACATGACCTACAAGGTGGTGAACAATACCGGGCAGGATCTGCTGTTCATTCCCGAGATCACGATTGCCAATGACACCGGGGAGATCCTCACCGCAGGGCGGGGGGTTCCCCCGACGGTGTTCCCTGCCATCAAGGAGCGGTTGGGTAACCCCTTGCTTCTCAGCCCCGTTGAGGTGGTGGGCAAGCTGCTTCAGGGCGAGGACTTCGCTCGTGAAGGGGTGGCGATCTGGCCGGCGTCAGAGAAGGACGTGGACAGCTTCACCGTGTTTTTTGCCGGGTTGAACGGGGAGACCCAGAACGCGATTAACCCGCTCACCGGCGAGTCGGTACTCGTGCGACGCACGCTGATGCTTGAGTACCAGACGCCCGGCAATTTTGTCCGCCCGGGCGAGCAGCCGGTGATTGAAGCCGGCCGACGAGAAGTCATGCGTTGATTGCTTCAATTAAACCTCTTGGGTTGTCGGCATGTGAACCTGCCGATACGTCAGCAGGGTCATGTTGGAGACCCAGCTAATCTCTTGTACCGCACACCAGCACACGAGGCAGGTGTTCGTGATCGGTCAGGATGTGCTCGTTGGCCCACACGCCCGCTTCCCGGGCGAGCTTCAGCAAAGCTTGTTTCTGGCTGGCGGCGGCTTCCAACACCAGCTGGCCGGGAGAGCGTAATATGCCTCGGCCATTCCGGATCAGTAGCCGCAGGTAACGCAGACCGTCTCCCCCTCCACGCAAAGCGGTTTCCGGTTCATAGTCTTTGACGTTCCGGGGAACCTCTTTCCACTCGTCGTCACTGATGTAGGGAGGGTTGCTGACCAGATAATGCAGACGCTCGTGTTCGACCGGTTCGAGCAGGTCGCCTTGCCGAAACTCGATCCGATCCGACACGCCCAGTGCGTCGGCGTTTTCTCGGGCAACCGCCAACGCGGGTTCACTGATATCGGTCGCGATGATGCGACTGTTGGGAATTTGTTTCGCCAGGGCGACCGCGATCGCACCGCTCCCGGTTCCGATGTCGGCGATCAGGGGCGCATGAAAGCCGGGGGTACGTTTCGCGTGCTGAATGACATGCTCGACCAGGGTTTCCGTGCTCGGGCGAGGGATGAGCACCGCAGGGTTGACGTGAAGCATCATCGAGAAGAACGGGCACTTACCGACCAGATATTCGACGGGCTCGTGCTCGGCAGCTCGTCGCACCAGTTCGCGAAAGGTAGCCCGCTCAAGCTCACTCGCCGGTCGATCCAGATCCATGTAGAGCTTGATCCGGTCCACACCCAGTACATGCGCCAGGAGCATCTCGCTGGCCAGCTTCGGGCTGTCAACGCCTTTTTGTGCAAGGTGGGCGGATGTCCAACTTAACAGCTTCCGCGTCGTCCATGTCGGGTTGTCCACTTGGCGGGTCACGCCCGGCATTCTAAGGCAGGGTTGCCCCTGTCGCATCAGTTGAGTGACCCGGCCGGGTACATTTGGAACTGGCTGACCTGTCGCGTAGCATCATGGCATGCACCCGGCGTTACTGACCAA
>CAZJCN010000304.1:0-3613 GCA_964544195.1 uncultured Phycisphaeraceae bacterium
CTATTCTTTACCACAAAATCCTTTACACTGCCCATGTTGTTGCATAATATCCGCTTGTGCCGGGGTGGGAGGTCTTGCGATGATGGGCATGTATGAATGGGTGATGGCGGCGAGAGGGCGGTGTATCCTTGCTGCGCTTCTGGTATTGATCTTGGCCGGGAACGGATATGGTGAAGTCTCCGATGTGTTATCAAGCCGTGAAGAGGCAAGACATGTATTGAATCGTTTGGGATTCGGTGCGTCACCTGGCCAGATTGAAGAAGTCATGAAGACCGGATGGCGGAGTTGGGCCAGGCAACAGCTCGAACCTGAAACAATTGATAACACCTCATGCGATGGATACGTCAAGAAGCATTTCCCATCCTTGACACTGACAATGGATGAGGTTTTTGGCCGCTATAGGCCCGCCTATCAGAATAATCCGCCCACACAGGAAGAGATCCGAAAGCGGAATGAATTACGATACAAGCTCAACAGGGAGCTGACCGGGTCAGTGATATATCGTGCCGTACACAGCCAACGGCGATTTGAAGAAGTGATGGCTGAGTTTTGGCGGAATCATTTCAATATCGACCAGAATAAAGATGAGGTGCAATATCTAGCGGCGCATTATGAGCAGACCGTGATTCGCCGACACCTGTTCGGGAAGTTTTCCAACATGCTGTTGGCATCCGCACGGCATCCGGCCATGTTGATTTACCTGGATAATGACGTCAGTCAGAAACCTTTGACCGATCGGGAAAAGAGCCTGATGACGCGCTACGAGAATCGGCGCTATCAGCCCCGTTCTGTGCAGGCTCTTGGTCGCCAGCGTGGATTGAATGAAAACTATGCAAGGGAATTGATGGAGCTGCATACGTTGGGTGTTGATAACGAAAACCGACCGGGCGGGTACACCCAGCGTGATGTGACGGAGTTGGCAAGATTGCTGACAGGTTGGACTGCGGGTCGATACGGAGAGTCCATGACCATGATGGCTGAGGGCGGTGGTTATGGCTTTCGTTTTCGTGAGGATGTCCACGACGACAACCCGAAAGTAGTGTTGGGTATGCGTTTTAACGGCCGGGAGGGCGAAGCCGGCGGTGTGCGATTTATCAAGGCGCTGGCTTCACATAAACAAACCGCACGATTCATCTCTTTCAAGTTGTGCCGATACTTGGTTCATGACGATCCGCCTGAGCAGCTGGTGGATCATGTGGCCTCGGTATTTTCTGAGACTGACGGAGACCTGAAAGCGGTGTACGAGGCCATCATATTCAGCGATGCATTTATGGATCCTGCTTATCAACGAGCCAAGTTCAGAACACCGTTCGAGTACGTCGTCGCATCGCTCAGGGCAACGGATGCCCGAATTACACATTTCGGAGGGCTCCGTGAGTCACTAGCCCGGATGGGACAGCCTGTGTATAGCTGTGTTGACCCGACAGGGTATGCGGATACCGCAGAGGCCTGGCTGGACCCGGGCGTTCTGGTCTATCGGTGGGATTTTGCGCTTAAGTTGTCCGGTGGACAGCTTGGAGGTGTGAAAATACCAGAGTCATTTTGGCGACAATTCTCCCCAGACGACCCCGAAGCATTAAAACGGGATTTGGCTGAAACGTTGTTGGGTGGGGCGGATGTTCCCGGTTGGCCTGACTTGGTGATTGCATTGGGGGAAAAACCCAAACCACGGGAAGCCGTTGGGTTGATCCTCGGCTCACCTCTCTTTCAACAACAGTAACTCGATTTTAGTGACATGGAATTATCAGGCCATCAGATTACACAGGAGCCTGTAGGCATGGGGACGACACGACGACAGTTCATCAAGCAGACGGGATCATTGGCCCTTGGCGCGGCAGGGCTGAGTGTGTTGCCGGGCTCATTGGATCCGCATACGGTATTGGCCGCCTCGGATGCTGAATCGTCAGCTCGGCCGACACTCGTAGTCTTGTATTTACGTGGGGGATCCGATCCGCTCAGCACGCTTGTGCCTTATGGCGATCAGACCTATTACAACATTCGCCCGACGATCGCGATACCCGGACCTGACACACCACAGGGTGTGATCCCATTAAGCCGATATTTCGGTTTTCACCCTTCCATGGCAGGGTTGGCTCGGTTGTATAAAAAGAAACTCATGGCGGCCGTGATTAACACGGGTTCCACTCACCCTACCCGCAGTCACTTTGATGCCCAAGACTTCATGGAACGAGCGGCACCCGGGATCAAGACTGTCACAGAGGGTTGGTTGAACCGTTTTCTTTACACGACCAGGACCAGTCGTGACTCAGATTTGCGTGCGGTCGCGTTTCAGCCGGTACTGCCACGCTCTTTACGAGGCCAATATCCCGCTTTGGCGGTGCCGGACTTGCAGGCTCAGAAGGCGGCGGATGCGTTTGCCGCCATGTATGCCTGTGACGATGCCAAGCGCACCGCCGAAGCACAGTCGTCAACGCCAGAACCAGGCTCTTCTGAACAGCGTATCGTCACAGCCGGCTCGCAGGCGTTAACAAGACTGAATCGACTGAGAGATGCACTCAAGCAATACCCAACTTCTCCTCAAGCCAAATACCCGAATACGGAGCTTGGAAAACGATTCAAGGATATCGCCAAGCTGATCAAAGCCAATGTGGGGCTGGAGATCACGGCGGTGGATTACAACGGCTGGGATCACCACGCCATGCAGGGGGGGAGCCAAGGGGTATTCAGCCGAATGATGGACAACGTGTCTCGTACGCTGGAGGCGTTTGTGGCCGACCTTGGCTCGGCGATCAATCGGACCGTCGTGATGACCATGAGTGAGTTCGGCCGAACCGCGAGAGAAAACGGCAATAGCGGCTCCGACCACGGCCATGGTGGGTACATGCTACTGGTCGGCGGACGCGTCAATGGAGGCAAGGTCTACGGAAAGTGGACCGGTCTTGGTAGTCGAAGCTTGTATGAAGGACGCGACCTACCGGTCCACACGGACTTTCGTGATGTGTTCGCCGAAGTCCTTGCTGCTCTCTACGGCTTCACTGCGGACGACCACCAGTTTTTCCCGGAATACGATGCGAATGAGAAGCCGCTTGGATTGATTCAGAGGGTGTGATAGATCGTGCCTATGACGAGGCTGAATATCCTGTCATACGCCTTGTTATAGATGTTTGGGCTACTACAGATTACCAGCCTCAGTTTTTTAGCCGGCGTATTGATTCATCGGCGGGCAGGTGCAGACCAGATGTCGGTCGCCATACGGATTATCGATCCGTCCGACGGGTGGCCAGTATTTATGATCTCGCAGCCATGGGGCGGGGTAAGCGGCCAATGAACGGGGATACGTATGGGGCCAATGGTCATCGGATACCGCTTCGGCTGTATGTGGGGCATGCTTAAGGGGGTTGTCGTCTTTGTCCAGTTCGCCGGTTTCGATCTGTCGGATCTCTGACCGGATTGCTATCAAGGCATCACACAGGCGGTCCAGCTCAGCCTTGGATTCACTTTCCGTTGGTTCAATCATCAACGTGCCGGGTACAGGCCAGCTCATGGTGGGGCTATGGAACCCGTAATCCATCAGTCGTTTTGCGATGTCTTCGACCCGGATATTCGCCGATTTCTCGAATGGGCGGCAGTCAATAATGAATTCATGTGCAAC
>CAZJCN010000305.1:0-3611 GCA_964544195.1 uncultured Phycisphaeraceae bacterium
TCTTAATCCTTTTCCCGAATGACACTCGAACTATACAGAATAAGGAAAAACAACGACAACGACCAAGCCACGCAAACAAATACATCTGAATCCGGACCATCGGGTTAAGCTCACTGCTACACCGGCCGATCAGACACACTGGCAGAGACAAGGCAGACAGCGGGGCGGAGGGGAGAAAGACCAAGGATCGATGACGATGCAGACCAGTCATAACACGGATGTTGCCACGAGCGCCCCGCCCCACCTCAGCCGATTGGGCCGGAGCTGCCCTACCAAGCCGTTGAACCGACAGCTCCGCCAACTCATTGACCAGCTGGATGAACAGACCCTGGTAAGCCTGACCGCCTATGCCAGGGAACGCCTTGAGCGAGGCCCACGGCCGGTACGTCGGCTGCCGATCTGAGCTTCCCTGCCAGCCATCTGAAAACCTATCTAGCCGCAAGCTCCTGTGCTAGACAGCCATGGCCTGCTCGGATAATATTTTCCCTCTCCCGGCCGCGTGCCCGAGTGGACTAAGGGGGCGGATTGCAAATCCGCTAGGCTTCGCCTGTCGTGGGTTCGAATCCCACCGCGGCCTTTCTTCCATGTGATTCCGCCAGTCAGGTCCGATCAATACCATCCGATCTCCGGTTTGAACGGGGAGCCGGTTATACCAAGTGCCCAGGCAGTCCGACCCCGATACAAGGCGTGCCATTTTAAGATTCTGCAGATCAGGATGTTACGATGGATAAATCCCCTGCTGGCAAGACATCATCCCAGCAACCAACATCTCAGTCGGCCCCATCCTCCACCGCTGGTGAGGCACCACAGAGTGCATCTCGGTCTTCTCGACCCCCCGTCCCTCGCAAGGCTATACAGATGGTCGGGGCAACACTAGGATTTGTGATCGGATGCGTGGCGGGAACCTATGGCGAAGAACTGCTGGTCCGTTCCAATCCCGGCTTCTTCGGGCCGGACAATCAACAGGTGATAGACGATCAGCATGCCAACTTCGCTGCGCTGGACGCAAAGATATCGGAATTGAAGCTTGCATCGTCGGACGACCCCCGGACGGCGGCGCTGGTTGATGAACTGAGCAGGCTGGTTCAGGAACAGAAGAATCTGTCTGAGAAAAAGAACGACCTGTTCAAGGCGGCTGACATCACACAACAGTCCCTGAAGCAACAGTTACTCGAAAAACGTGGTGTATCGCAGGCTGTAGATTTCTGGATCAGCAAAGATGAAACCGTACTGCTGAAAGACCCTGATATCGCGT
Source organism: uncultured Phycisphaeraceae bacterium (assembly GCA_964544195.1). Taxonomy (GTDB): domain Bacteria; phylum Planctomycetota; class Phycisphaerae; order Phycisphaerales; family Phycisphaeraceae; genus CAZJCN01. Next base: position 1,256 of record CAZJCN010000305.1, read on the forward strand.
TGTCAGTGCTGCGATTCTGGGCCAGCGATAATGAGATCGACATTAATCTCTCGGGTGAGGAAGTCCGGATGAAGCTCGGGGACACGCTGCCGGTCCAGACCCGTGAAGGGCCGATGACACTCATCTACCGACACGCTGCTCGCGAATCCGACGGGCGGATCGGATTTGACCTGGTGCCGGGAACACAGTGATCGGTCCTTTCGGGAAAAAGTGTGTACCTGCACTATTGAACAAGTCCACGAGTCAGTCGCATGAAGGCCGTTTCGAGGTTGACCTTCTCTTCTTCCAGTCGGGTCAGCCCGTAACCTTCGGTGATGAGTTTCTGTGCAATGTGCGCGATGAAGTCCGGCCCGGAATGCTCATGATCCAGTGCGATACGGATATGGCTGTTGGTCACCACAGCCTCGGACACCCCTTCCATCTGACGAAGCATCTGGGCCGCCTGCTCGGTTCGTTGCAGCACGTTCACATGCAAAACGGCTCCCGTGCGGGCACGATCGAGTATCTCCTGCATGGTTCCATTGAATTTCAGCTCCCCCTGCTCGATGATCCCGACCCGGTTGCACAGGTCGGCCAACTCCAACAGGATGTGTGAGCTGATCAGGATTGTCTTGCCCATGCGGTGAAGCTCCTTGAGCAGTTCCCGCATTTCGATGCGGGCCCGGGGGTCCAGTCCCGACGCCGGTTCATCCAAGAGGAGCACCTTGGGATCGTGCAGGAGCACACGGGCCACGCTCAGTCGCTGCTGCATGCCTCTGGAAAGCGAATTGACTTCCGCATCGACCTTGTAAGCGAGATCAGTCAGGTCCAGAACATCCGCGATAACCCGCTTGCGCATGTCGCCGTGGATGTGATAAGCCGAAGCAAAAAACTCCAGGTACTCCCGCACCACCATGTCCTCGTAGGAGCCGAAATAATCGGGTACGTAACCGATGATGGATCGAACCTGTCGCGCGGTCACCGGCCCTACACTCAAGCCGTCTATCCGTGCCTCACCCCATGTGGGTTTAAGCAGCGTGGCCAGGATCTTGATCGTCGTGGTCTTGCCCGCCCCGTTAGGACCGATGAAACCGAAGCTGTCGCCCTGTTCGATTTCCAGGTTCAGGTTCGACAGCGCCATCAGGTCGCCGTATCGCTTGGTCAGGTTGATGGTCTGTATCATCGGCATCGGGTGTTCCGGATTTAGCGTGCGGTGATCCTTACGGCTCCAAACTATAAATCATAAATCCAGCGGACCACGATCCACCCTTCACTGGGAACCGTTTCTCCCTCGACCGTCAGCGGGATCGGCAAAGGGGAGTTTTCAAGGTGACCGATCACAATCAGGCGTCGTCCGGTGGTCATCCGGGTCAGGTCCAGATGGTGCCCCCATTGACGTCGCAGAACGGTGGGATAGGGGAAACCGGTCTGACGGAAGTCCGGCGGCGGCATGGTGTCGTAAAAAGTAAGCAACTCGATCAGCTGTATCATTTCCGTCGAAGGAGCGATGATCAATTCACCGGCGTCGTCTATCCATTGTTCACCGGGCTTGTTGCGGATCAACTTGCCCAGGTAACCCTCCTCAGCCCATCGGCGTTGTGTGTAGGTTCTGTCACCGGGTAGACGAACCAGCAGGTCAAGATCGTTGCCGGGTTGAAGTTCAATCACCTCCCCGGGCGGCCAAGGGTCCGCCAGCCGCCAGACCCAAGGGGTTTGCCCGTCACCGGGGCAATACACAAACAGCACGTCGCGCATCGGTACGGGAAGGCCGTGAGACAGTTCCCCGACTGGCCAGCTGTTTTCCAGCCGGACTTCTCCCTGGGGCATTACAATCGGTTGATTGAGTCCGGGTTTTTCGTGGTTGATCCGTCCGTGGAAATCCACTTCGAACTGCTTGGCGGTTGAACGGAAAGGCACCACCGCGGTGGTCGGGGTGCTGACATCAATGGTGTAAGCCTGAGGGTCCAGAAATACCGACCGATTCAACGAGGGGTCCCATCCGGGGCTGGCCAAGGTGTTGCGTGCCTGAGGCTGATCCGGATCAACCGACACCTCCTGGCCGGTAAAACCGGGCACATACAGCGACAGCCAGCTATGGGCGTGCGTGGCTGGCTGTCCGTGAACAGCGGTTACAACAGTGAAGTGAGAGACCCCGACTCCGCCGGGAGACATAAGCCAGGCCCCTGCCCAGCACAGCCCGCTGAAGAAGATCACCACTGAGACAAACACAACCCAGCTATGTCGGACAGCCCCCCGCCTTTTCAGAATCACCAGGCTCATCGGCCCAGCCGTCAACCAGTACAAGCCGAATAACAGTATCGCCAACATAAGCGCAGGCGCGGCTTTACCACGCATCGACACCTGCCCGGGGATGAAC
>CAZJCN010000306.1:0-3595 GCA_964544195.1 uncultured Phycisphaeraceae bacterium
TAGGCGATTACTCCGAAGCTGCGTCTGGGTTGCGTCGCCGCGTGATGGCACAGCGCCCCGGCCCAGAACCGGTCGGCGTGGCCGTCCGGTGTCCGTTCGCCGAGGTAACGCACGTTGCCGGCGGCGGTCGTGGTCTTGCGCACCGAGTGCAGATCCTCGGTCAGCGTCGGATCGACCGGAATGCGGATGAGCCTGTCCTGGAACCGAGCGCGGAACGGTTCGGCCAGCTCGGCTTTGACCGGTGCGGTGAACCGCACGCCCTCAATCCGGCCGGCGCCAAACCGCCGGGTAAGCAGGTCCACCGGTGCCTCGCCCATACCAGTCTGGTCCAGACAGACACGCCGCACGTTCATCCGCTCGATCACCTGAGCGATCAGGTCCAGCTGCTGGGTAAAGTCCACGCGAAACAGCTCGATCAGCGCACGGGTCCAAAGCACGTCCCCGAGCATTTGGCCCAACCAGATCACCGTCAGGTCATGACGCCGGCCGAAGTCCACACCCGTGTAAAGCGATCCCTCCCCGGGGTCCCAGCCCAGCGTCGCCGCATCCCAGTCTCGCGGGTCCGGCGGTAACGTCTTGCTCAGCCCTTCGTGCTGACAGGCGCGGATCAGCTCGTACGTCAGTAACGCCCCGGCCTCGTCCACGAACTCACACAGGTATTCCCGGCGCCACCGGTCCTCATCGGCGAGGTTGCGTTTCAACTCCTCCGCATCCGCCTGGAGACCGTCGCGTATCGCGTCGTGGATCGTCACCTTGCGGTAGACGAAGTCGCTGTCACCCCGTTCGGCGAGCTGACACAGCTGCGCAAACTTGTCATCCGTGCGGAGCCCCGGCGTCGAGGCGACATCCAGCCGGAACCTCGGATTGCTGGTAATCGTCGGGTACGCCGCCGCCCAGATCTCGTCCTGATCCACGTGCATCGCGAACTCGTCGAGCTTGACGTGCCCCGAAAAACCGCGTGCCGTGCGCGGGTTGGCCGGCCGACCGATGATCCGGCCACCGCCCGGGAGCGTCACCACGGTCTGCGTGACGCGGACCCGGCCGCCGTCGGCCTCGTCGATATACATCAGCTCATCCAGCTCCCCGTTGATCAACGCACGCTGGATCTCACCGGCGACACCGTGGAGCACTCCGCATAGACCGCGCTCTTGAGGATCAACTCCTTGGTCTGGTCCAACGAGGCCGAGAGTTGCAGCACGTTGTGGCCCGTCTCCGCGACCAGGTGCACCGAGTCCTGGGCAAATGTTGAGCTCTTGCCCGTCTGCCGGCTCCAGTTATCGAGGTTGAATCGCGATCCGCTGGCCAAACGATCGGCCTGGTAGCGGCGCGGTGGATAGAGGCGGCCGTCTTCGATCGCCGCGCGGATGCGGTCACGCACCACCTGTGGAAGCACAACCGGCTCGGGTCGGGTGGTCACCGTCGTCATGTGTCACCCCCCGTTGCCGGCGGCGCCAGATCGATCAGCTCACGACGGATCGAGGCGAACAACGACGGGTCGATCGCCTGTCCCCGCTCCACCCGTTTCGACAGATCGTCGATGGTCTGTTGAAGGGACTTCACACGGTCATGGAGCCGGGCGTCCTGCCGTCGTTGGTCGGCTCGGATCCGGTCGATATCGGCCTGCAGCTTCGCGGCGCGGTCCTCGGCCTGACGGCGCGCCAGCTCGAGCTGATCCGCGTCCTGCTGCGCCTGCTGCGCGAACCGGACGGCCAGCATCACCGCCTTCAATTCGCCCGGCCCGAGGTCCTCGAGGTTGTCCGCCTCGACCAGCCGTGCGGCCATCAATTCGACGAGGCGAGCCTGAGCCACACGCGTCATGCTGCGGATGTTGCCATCGGTCGCGTGCGCCACCGTCAGGCGCGCCAACCGGGCCGCGTGCTCACTGCGGACCTGCCCATACACCCGACGGAAGTGAGAGGCGAACCGATACACCGCGTTGTCGTCCACCACCTGCTCTCCGTGGTCAATATCCGCCCCCAACTCACGGTTGAGCCACTGGTGCGCGGCGGCCACGGTAACTTTGCGATCCGTCAGGCGCAGACACAGCCCACGCAGCGTCGACGTGTCCAAGTCCACGATCTGTGATCGCAGGCCCAACGTGTCCAGACGAGCGATCGCCTCATCGACCATCGCCTCACGCGAGGGCATGGCCAGTTGGGGGTCGGGAGTCGGGTTGGGCGCGGTGGTCACGGTCATTTCAACACTCGCCGAGAGCATCCTCCAGCTCGTTGATCCGGCGTCGCACGTCCGCCGCCTGGCGGATCACCGATGCCAACTCGGTCGCGGCGGCCACGATGTTGCCGCCGTCCAGATCGAGCGGACTTTCCGCGACGAATGTGGCCACACGCAACGCCGACAGATGGTTCTCCGCCATGTCCTCCAAGCGCTGAAGTTCGGCGCGTTTCTCGGCCAACAGTCCTTGGGTCATCAGTCGTTGGGTGTCAGGCATCGGGGTCGGTCCTTCTCACAGGAACACTTTCAACGCGATCTCGACGGCGGCCAGCAGCACCGCGATGCCACCCGCCCACCAGGCCAGACGGATGTTGATCCGGTCGATCGCCTGGGTATTGGCACTGATACGCCTGTCGATTTCCCGGCCGTCCAGCAGCGTCTTGGGCGTTGTGGCCTCGACCCGCGTCTGGAACCGCTGCAACTCACCGATCTCACGGGTGTGCTGGTCGATCAACCGGTCGATCCGCTCGTTACGGCCTCGCTGCTCGTTGATGAAGCCTCGCAGCATGGTGTTCGTCTGTACCTGTTCGCTGCTGAGCCGGGCGGTGGCGTCAGCCTGCCGCTCGACGGCTTCAGTCAGTTTGCGAACGTCGGCGCTGAGAGCGGTGACCTGTTCTTGCGTGGCGTCCATGCCGGGCTCCGTCTGTCAGATGGGTCGGGGGATCAGGACAGCACGCTGCGAATCGCGGCCCGGATCGCCTCATGAGTCGCATGACGAGCTGCCTCGCGAATCAACTGACGCCGATCGGCGAGGCGGGCCGCCTGGCGTGTCAAGACGTCTTTATGGCGGGCCAATCCGCCCAGATCGGTGCTGGCGGCGAGCATCTGCGCCGCGTGATCAATGTCACCGGATTCGATCAGGTCAAGGACCGCAAAGAACTCATCCTCGGTGGTGTGGCGCAGGATCTGGGCATACACCTCGGCCAACGGCCGGATAAAAGCGGGGAGATCCGTGATGATGCGAGCCAGCTTGTCGGGTTGTACGGGCGTGTCCTCGGGCATCGCGGTAGTCCTGTGTCAGATCCATCGGGGTGTAAAGGGTCAGGCTGGGGGCGGGTCACGGGGTGGCGGATGAGGGTCAGTGTCGGGAGCGGGCGTGACACCCGGAGGCCCCGGGCCGGCCGGCGGCTCCCCGGACACCCAGCGGTCCAGCTCGCGCAGTGTCTGTGCCTGCAGACGGATCCACGCTTTCACCTGCTGCCACTGATCCACCGTGGGCGTGTCGATCGCCTCGACTTGGCGGGCAAATGCTTCGGCGTTGATCGCGTGCTGGCGGATCATCAGCCGATCGGCGGGTGTGACCGACTGGCAGCCGCCGACAAAGATCACCAGGCCGAACAGCAACACCCCCAGGGGGATGCCG
>CAZJCN010000307.1:0-3588 GCA_964544195.1 uncultured Phycisphaeraceae bacterium
CCGCGATCGTCCCGTGTTTTGGATCGACCCGGCCGATACAATGAACGAGGTCTGACCGGGTTCCCACGGCTTTAGCCGGAAAGCGAGCGATATGATGCAGCACTTCCCCCTGACATTGGCCGGCTGGGACGACTGGATCTGGTTGATCCTGGTCGGCGCTACGGTGATCGGGTCGTGGATCGGGAATATCAAGAAGCAATCGCAGAAACAGCGCCGGATCGATGAAGGCCCGGCTGCGGATGAATTGGAGGCGATGGCGGCGCGGCGTCGGGAGGAGTTACGCCGACAGGCCCAGCAACGATCCCGCCTGTCAGGTTCGGATGAGCCGGGCAATCTGACGATGGCGGAGCGGATCGCGCGTGCCCGGGCCAAGGCCCAATACGAAGAACGAGCGCGTTCAATATCAGACAGATCGCCGGAGCAGGCACCCAACGAGGCACAACGTCGCGCTTTGGCGGAGCATCAGGCCGAGTTGGAAAGACGGCGTCAGGCGGCACGTGCCCGTCAACAGGCCCGGCTCCGCGCTCAGCAACAGGCCCAGCGGCAAGCCCGTCAGCAGGCTCAACTGCGTGCCCAGCAGCAGCAGGTCCGCCAACGGGCACAGGCCCACGCCCAAGCCGTCGCCCGCGCTCGGCAACGTGGTGTGTTGATCCACGAACACGCGCCGGCCCCGAAGCCGACGGAGTCACAGACCCGACGACTGGTTCCTGAGAAGCCGACACCTGTTCAGTCGCTACGCCCGACGCGCGTGACAGGCAAAGACTCATCGCAACGCCTGATCAACTCTGCCGACCTGACCCCGCGGGAGCTTCGCCGGGCTATAGTGCTCAATGAGGTATTGGGCAAGCCGTTGGCGTTACGGCAGTCGGCCGGTTACATGTTTTAATCTGGTACGTTGATAACCCGGAAGCGGTATGCGGACTCAACCGATGCCCGATGCGCACAGCTCATCCTTACTGAACCGGATCGAAGTCGTCACCGGCGATATCACAAAGCTTGAAGTGGATGCCATCGTCAACGCGGCAAATGAAACGCTGCTTGGAGGCGGGGGCGTGGACGGGGCGATCCATCGCGCAGCCGGGCCGAGGTTGAAAGAACACTGCCGCAAGCTGAACGGTTGCCCGACCGGGTTGGCTGTGATCACCCCGGCGTTCGATCTGAGTCGGCAGGGGGTCAAGCACATCATTCATACCGTCGGACCTGTCTGGCACGGCGACGAATCCCAGAAACTCGGCAACACGCAGGAAGACGTGTTGCTGGCTTCGTGTTATTACCAGTCTTTACTGTTGGCTGAGAAGCACGGCTGCCGGAGTGTGGCATTCCCGAACATATCGACCGGCGTGTATCGTTTCCCCAAGGAACGGGCCGCCAGGATCGCGTTCGGGCATGTCTATGGTTTTCTTGATGCTCACGCTTTGCCCGAGCGAGTCGTTCTCTGCTGTTTCAACGAAGAAGACGCGGCGATTGTTCGACAGGTAATCGATACCCGCGAGCAATGGATGATGAATCGCAAGCGGATGGGCTGACCGTTATCCCGATGAGGAGGCATCGAGCAGTCCGGCTTTCAGGCTGGCGTGCGCCAGGAGTATGGCGGCGGCGTTGGCGAGGTTGTAGCTTCGGATCGGGCCAAGGATCGGGATCATCACGCCGCGGTCTTCCCACCGGGTGCGCCAGGATTCGGGCAGGCCGGTGTTTTCGTTGCCGAGGATCAACACGTCGCCGTCGTGGTAGGCGGGCTGATCGAAACGGTGTCGGCCGAACTTGGTAATCAGCCATGGCCGACGGTCACCCAGCCAGTTCAGAAAAGCGTCGTCACAGTCGTGTTCGGTCAGTCTCACATGCGGCCAGTAGTCCAGCCCGGCACGTTGTACGGCATGATCGGTGATCTCGAACTTGTACGGCTTGATCAGATGCAGGTGAGCCTGAAAACCGACGGTCGTCCTGGCGATGTTGCCGGTGTTTTGTGGAATCGCGGGATGGTAGAGGACCAGGTGAAGCATAAGCCGGGTTACAGGTGAGTGAGTGTGCAATCGTTCAGGGTGACGAAGTTTCATGAGCGCCGATCATTGCCGAGTCGGCGACCCGTCGGACCAGCAGTTTACGCAATACCGCCAGCAGGGTGTCCGGCGGATCGAGGTAGTTACTCGGGGGCCGGTAATACAAAGTCTGATCGTCGAGGATACTGACCCGTCCGGGTGCTCCGGCAAACACGGGTTCAAGGTTTTTGGGTTGGCGGGTGGTGAAGATCAGGTCAGGGCCCTCGAGTTTGAGTGTGTCGATCCCGAGTGTGCTCGCGGCGATTCGGATCTCGGTCAGATCGATCAGGGTTTGGGCTTGCTTCGGGGGTTCGCCGTAGGCATCACGCAGGCTGGTGACGACTTCGCCGAGTTCTTCCAGTGTCTTGGCTCGGCTGATCCGACGGTAGGCCTCCATCCGGTGTTTGTCGCTCGGGATGTAACGCTTGGGCAGAGACCCGGCGATGGGTAGTTCCAGGTGTGTTTTTGCCGGCTCGATGATCGGCTCGTTTCTAAGCCGTCGTGCGGCGTGTTCCAGCAGCGTGCAATACATCTCGTAGCCCACCGCGGCGATATGCCCGGACTGCTCGGCACCCAACAGGTTGCCCGCGCCGCGGATCTCCAGGTCACGCATCGCGATCTTGAAACCCGCGCCCAGCATCGAGTATTGCTCGATCGCCTTGAGACGCCGAGCCGCCACGTCCGTCAACGGCCGATCCTCCGGCAACAGCAGGTAGCAATACGCCCGGTGTTTGTACCGGCCCACCCGGCCCCGCAACTGATGTAACTCCGCCAGCCCGAAATGGTCCGCACGATTGATGAACATCGTATTGGCGGTCGGGTTGTCAATCCCCGATTCGATGATGGTGGTGGAGACAAGTATGTCGGCCTCTCGACGCATGAACGCGAGCATGACCTTTTCCAGTTCACGCGAGGGCATCTGGCCGTGGCCTACGATCACTCGGGCGTCCGGCACAAGTTTTTTGATCTCGTCAGCCATGCTGTGGATGTCATGTACCCGGTTGTGGACGAAATAAACCTGCCCGTCACGGTTCAACTCCCGGATGATGGCATGTTTGATGCGCTGTCGATCGAACGGAACGACTTCGGTGACGATCGCCCGACGGTCGGCCGGGGGAGTGGACAACGAACTGATGTCACGCAGCCCGATCATCGACATGTGCAGCGTGCGCGGGATCGGCGTAGCGGTCAGCGTCAGCACTTCCGCGGTCAGCCGCAGGCTCAGCAGCTTGTTCTTATGCTCAACCCCGAAGCGCTGTTCTTCGTCGATGATGACCAGTCCCAGGTCGGCAAACCGGACATCCTTGGATAGCAGCCTGTGTGTTCCGATGATGACGTCGATCTTGCCTTCAGCCAGTTGCTGGAGGATCTGCTTCTGTTCGGACCCGGTCTTGAAACGTGACAAGGAGGCGACGGTAAACGGGTAATCCGCTAAGCGCTGCGCGAAGGTTCGTTCATGCTGTTCCGCCAATACGGTCGTGGGCACCAGCACCGCGACCTGCTTGCCGAACTCGATCGCCTTGAACGCGGCACGGATGGCGACCTCGGTTTT
>CAZJCN010000308.1:0-3584 GCA_964544195.1 uncultured Phycisphaeraceae bacterium
CAGGAAAAGGTCTTCGGCCTGCTGGGGATTTCCCCCGAAGAAGCCAAGAGTAAGTTCGGCTTCCTGCTCGACGCGTTGCAGTACGGCGCACCGCCACATGGCGGGATCGCCTTCGGTCTGGACCGCATCGTCATGCACTTGTGCGATACGACCAACATCCGAGATGTGATCGCGTTCCCGAAGACGCAGACCGGCGTGGACCTGATGACACAAGCCCCCTCGTCTGTCGATGAAGCCCAACTGGAGGAACTGCATATCCGGTTGAACCTGCCAGCCAAAGTCTGAGCCGGGGTTACGGTCAGCGCTGATGGTCTGAACCCCATATGACCCCGGCTGTGCAACCGCTGCTGTCGCCCCGCCATCCGAGAACCAACTCATGTGCGGAATTGCCGGGATTGTCCGATTCGATGACCAGCCGATCGATCGACGACGTGCTGAAGCGATGCTCACGCATGTGCTTCACCGAGGTCCGGACGGTCACGGCATCAGCGAACACCCACATTGCACGTTGATCCACAGCCGATTGGCCATCATCGATGCCTTGGGCGGGGCCCAACCGATGCACGCCGCCCGCCGGGACAACGATGGGCCGTTGCATCTGGTCTTCAATGGTGAGATCTACAATCACCGGGCACTGCGTCAGAAGTTGATCAAACACGGTGCCCGGTTCCAATCCGACCATAGCGATACGGAAGCCCTGTTGCATGGCTACCGGATGTTCGGCCGGGAACTGCCCAAGCATCTGCGTGGCATGTTCGCCTTCGCCATCTGGGACGAGGATAACCGCGAGCTGTTTCTGGCGCGAGATCGAGTCGGCAAGAAGCCCTTGTATCTTCGCCAGACGGGCGAAGAACTGGTTTTCGCCAGCCTACCCGCGACGTTGGTTTCTGACCCGGCGTATACGCCAGAGGTTGACCCATCTGCGCTTGCATGCTTTCTGCGTCTTGGATACCCCTTCGAACGTTCCATGATCCGGGGCATCAGCGAGGTTCCCCCCGGACATTGGATGACGGTGGACCGCCAAGGCAGGATTCATACACAGCGGTACTGGCGTCCCCCACCGATCTCACGCACGAGCACGTCGATCGGCGCGGCCGACAGTGTGGAAGAGGTGTTGTCGGAAGCGGTGGCGGTCCGGCTCGAAGCGGATGTGCCTCTTGGGTGTTTCCTGTCAGGGGGCATCGATTCCTCTCTGATCGCGGCCCTGGCCCAACGATACCTGAAGGAAACCGGGGCAGACCCATTGATGACGTTCAGCGTCTCGATGGACGATGCGGATTTCGACGAGACACCTCACGCCCGTGCGGTGGCTGAGCACATCGGGTCAAGACACACTCAGCTTCAGGCCGATCCTTCCCGGTTTTTTGACGACATGGCCGAGCTAATGTGGGTTGCCGGTGAACCGACCGCCGACAGCGGCATCCTGCCCAGCTACTGGGTCTGCAAAGCGGCACGTCCTCATGTCAAAGCGGCCTTGACCGGCGACGGCGGAGATGAGCTGTTTGGTGGTTACAACCGATACCGAGCCATGAATTGGCTGGCAAGATACAGGAGATATCTGCGTTGGCTGCCGCGCTGGTGCGTCGGGTCTGCCCGGCAGCGATCTCGTATGGGAGACCTGCGCCGGCTCCTTGACGCCGCCGCCGTCGGCTCACAACCATATCATCAGTACGCCAGCATGATCCGCCTTTTTGACGATGATCAGATCCGTTCGCTGATGCCGTCCTTAGCCGGGCACCTTTCTGAGCCTGCTGTGCCGGACTGGCCGGATGAACCCGATCCGGGACATGCCGCGATGCGGTGGGACCTGGAGCACTATCTGCCGTCTGATCTGCTGCGCAAGGCGGACCGATCCAGCATGGCGGTAGCGCTGGAACTGCGATGCCCGATGCTGGATACCCAGGTACTTGATCTGGCGTGTCACCTGCCGTCGTCGGTCCTGATGCCCGACGGCCGACCCAAGGGCCTGCTGCGTCGGGTGGCGGCCCGTCATCTTCCAGAATCGGTCATCCACCTTCCCAAGAGAGGGTTTTCCATACCCCTTGGCAGATGGTTCCGAGAAAAGTTCCGTGAACGGTTATCCGATTTCCTGACGTCATCCGACGCGCCGACTGTGCTGGGGCTGGAGAAGAATGAAGTCAGGCGCTACCTTGATGAACATCTCGGATACAAGGCGGATCATACCCACCGGTTGTTTGCTCTGCTCCAGCTTTATCTGTGGGCCGACTGGCTGCGTGGACTTCGGCGATGAGCATGAATGCTAGGGAATCCGGCAGGCGTGTGGTAGAATAACTGCGGATGGCATTTTTATTCCCCGGAAGGAGCTACAACGTGTCCCGAACATGGTTGATCAGGGTATGGGTTTGTTTCATCTGCCTCATTCTGGGGTCTAAAGTCGGTGCACAGCCGGACGATCCTTCAGCGCATCTGCTTTCGTTGCGGGTCGCCACTTACAATATTGAAAACGCATTCGATGTGTACGATGACCCGTACACCCGCGACGAAACCACCCCGGTCAAGCCCCGATGGGAATACGAAGCGATCGCCAAGGCATTAAAGGCGATCGATGCGGATATCGTGGCGATTCAGGAAGTTGAAAATGAGCCGGTGTTACAGGCACTGGTTCAGGAATACCTGCCGGACATGGGCTACCGGGTCGTGGCGGTGCCTCTCACGAACGACGAACGAGGAATCAAGCTCGGATTGATCAGTCGATTCCCGGTGTTGAGTATCACCAGCTACCGCTGGCAGCCGCTGCGCTATCCGGAAAGTGACCGGACCTGGCGTTTTGCGCGGGACCTGCTGCACGCCCGGGTCCAACTGCCCGGCCCCGAGGCTCGGGTGTTGAATGTCTTTGTTGTTCATCTGAAAAGCAAAAGCAGCACCGAAGGGGATCCCAAGAGCCAGATGTGGCGCACCAGTGAAGCGATCCGTATCCGACAGATCATCGGCCAGATGTTGGTCGCCAATCCGGATGAATTGATTCTGCTGATGGGAGACTTCAACTCTGAACCCCACCAACCGGCATTCATAACCTTGATGGCGCCATTACCCGACGGTTCCGTTCTGTTGCATGACAGCCATGCGTTACTGCCTAAAGAGGAGCGCACGACCTACCCCAGCGAGAAGTTTCCCAACTCCATCATCGACTACATCCTCGCCAGCCCGGCGATGTATGAACGTCTGATCCCGGAAGGCTCTCGGGTGATCAGTGATCCTGCGCTGACCCGGGGATCGGATCACAACCCCATTACCGCTGAGTTTCGCCTGACTGAGTAACGGCTGACCGAGCGGAACACCAAGGCGGATCGCTCACCAGCCGACTCCCTGCTGAAGGAACGGATTACTGATACGTTCCCGGCCGATGGTGGTTTCCGGGCCGTGACCCGGCAGCACGCGCGTCTCATCCGGAAGCGTCATCAGCTGTTCATGGATGCTCCTCATCAGGGTCGGCCCATCGGACGTGGGGAAGTCATACCGGCCGATCGACCCGGCAAAGAGCGTGTCCCCGACCAACGCCAGCTGATGGTCCGGCTGATACAGACAGATCCCGCCCGGGCTGTGTCCCGGGGTGTGTCGGACCT
>CAZJCN010000309.1:0-3570 GCA_964544195.1 uncultured Phycisphaeraceae bacterium
GCGTCGAAAAGCTCGCGCCGCTTGACGTTTCGGCGGCGTTCAAGTTCGCGCAGTTGCTTCTGGCGGGTTAGCTTGTCCTGCAATGACTGGGCAAGGGCGGCGGAACGGCGAAGCTCACGAATCTGCTTGTCGAGTTCCTTGATCTCATGCTCCAGCGACAACTTGAGGTCTTCGCTCCAGCGGTCGAGCTTGAGGACTTCCTCATCGAAGAATCGGGCGTTGCGAGCATCGATCTCACCCAGGCGGGCAGTGACCTCGGCCTTCCGCTGATCGGTCAGTATCCGGGGGTCGGGGGTGTCCGTGATCTCGGGGCCGAGCGTTGCTGGGAGGGACAGGAGCTTGCGACATATCTCTTCGTCGAGGACCTGCTTGTGGTCGGTCCTGGCCGCGAAGATAAGGAACTCGTCAATCTCCACAGCCGACACGGTGAGCTTGCTCACTTCCAGCCAGCCGGACTGGCCGACCAGCGGCTCGATCACGCTGATCTTTGAGTGATGATTCGTGTAGTCGAACGTGACCTCCGCGACCGGCAGTTTGCGGGCGATGGCCCGTTCGATAAGCCGCACGGCCAGCGGATGGTAAGGCCGGTAGAAATGCTCGTCGGCGGTTTCGGCGGCCTTCCAGTCGAGGTTGTACCAGCCTTGATGAGCGTCCGTGCCGTTGTAGAAGAAGCGAGGCAGTTGACTGTCGAACTGTGCCTGCCCGTCGAGCTCGACCCGCGTCAGGTCCAGCAGCCATCGTTCCCGCTGAGACAGGCATTCGAGCGTCTTGTCGCGGCTGATCTTGAGCCGCGCACGCACGTCCTCATCGAAATGTTCCAGCAGGGCTTGCCGGGTCGCGGCCAGGCGTGCCTGAATCTTGGCATCCAGTTCCGCCTGGAGGGCGTCGAAGGCGGCTTGAATCTCGGCGTTGGTTCGGCAGGTCTGGTAGACCTCGGCGATGCGGCGCTCGATGTCCACGCCGGATTCCAGCGCGCCAAGCACCTCGTCTGATGCGCCAAAGACGCCGTCGAAGAGGCGGAACTTCTCACTGAGCAGTTCGTACACCCGTTTGTCGGCCTCGTTGCGGCGGTTGAGAAAGTTGACGACAACCACGTCGTGTTTCTGGCCGTACCGATGGCAGCGGCCAATGCGCTGCTCGATGCGTTGCGGGTTCCACGGCAGGTCGAAGTTGACGACCAGCGAGCAGAACTGAAGGTTGACACCCTCGGCGGCGGCTTCCGTGGCAACCAGGATCGTGGCATCGTCCCGGAAATGCTCGACAATGGCCGCCTTCATGTCCACGGCACGCGAGCCAGTGATGCGATCCGTGCCCTCGTGTTTGGCCAACCATCGCTCGTAGATGGCCGCATGGTGCGGCTGGTTGTTCGTGCCATTGATCGTGGCGACCTGGCCGGCGTATCCGTTGGCGGTCAGCAGATCATAGAGATAGTGTTGGGTTTCACGGGACTCGGTGAAGATCACGGCTTTTCGGGGCGCACCGAGCGCCTCGGCTCTCGCGAATGCCGTCTTGAGTGCGGGCAGCAAAGCGTCGCCCTTGGCATTATGGGCAATGCTAGCAGCGAGATCGGCGTAACGCCGGAGGTCATCCAATTCGCCTTTTAGCTTCTCCTGGTCGATTTGTTCTTTCGCTACCTCCTCGGCGTCTTCGCCATACTCGTCGGCCAGTTCTTCGATCCCTTCGAGGTCTTCATCATCGATCAGATCAAGCTGATCCCGAAGGTTTTCAAGACGATCAGCCAGACGGCGGAGCGTGCGGGCGATGGCGAAGGTCGAGGAAGCCAGCAGCTTCCGCAACACCATCGTGATGAGTTGGCGTTGGCTGGCGGGCAGTGCGTAGAGCACTTCCCGCTGCAGGTAGGTCGTGATGTAGTCGTAGAGGGCCTGCTCCTGGTTCGTGGGCAGGAACTCTTGGGTGATCGGGACGCGGTTCGTGAAGGGGATGTACTCGGTCACCTGTTTGCGAAGCGTTCGCGTGCAGACCGGGGCAATTCGCTGTTTAAGTTGGATGTTGCGGCTCAGTTCGTCGTTGTTGTTGATGAACTGCTCGCGGAATGACGCCGCGTCGCCGAAAACGTGAGGATCGATCACACTGACAAGGCTGTATAGCTCCAGGAGCGAGTTCTGCAGCGGCGTGGCGGTAAGCAGAAGCTTGGGAGCCTTGCCGACCGCCTCTGTGATACGGTGGGCCATCGTTTTCTGAGCGCCTGGATTGTTCTGAAGCCGTGTGCGCGAACGGTAGACGTTCCGCAAGCGGTGTGCTTCATCGATCACAACCATATCCCAAGGGACTTGCGCAACAGCAGCCACCTTGGCGGCAGCGAAGTTGTACGAACAGATGACGGCCTTATCCTTCTGGTCGAAGGGGTTGCCTCCGCCATTCTTCCGCAACCGTGCGACAACCTTCGTGTCCAAGATCTCGGCAGGGATGAAGAACTTCTCGCTCAGTTCCTGCTGCCACTGCTTGCGCAGCATGGCAGGCACGACGATGAGGATGCGACGGCGGCGTTCGGCCCACTTTTGAGAAAGCACGATCCCCGCCTCGACGGTCTTGCCCAGTCCGACCTCGTCGGCCAGGATCGCACCGTTGGTGAACGGCGAGCGCAGAGCGAAGAGCGCGGCGTCGATCTGATGGGGATTGAGGTCAACCCGCGCATTGGCAATGGACCGTGACAGCGCAGTAATATCGCCCCCTGATCCCCGGAGGGTCAGGGCGTGCGCCCAATACTGGCTGTGATAGTGTGTGCTCATCTACTCAACTACCCTTGATCTCCATGCTATCATCCGGCGATCGGGTAATCACGCTCTTGTGGAATCGCCAATGCAACCCAACTTTCTGGCCATACACATTGTCCTCTTGGCTGAGATTGTTGAGTGTGGACTTCGACAGCTTCAGACTCCGGGTAAGGTCGTCCATGGTCACAACTCTTGTCCGGCCATGTACTGGACACAGTACTTCCTTAGGCAGGTTCGGAGCACGGCCGCCCCGGCCCGGCCCTGTGAAGGGTTAGGCCAATTTTCGCCGCTCGCCAGTTGCTGTCAATGTTAAGTAAAACCTGCCGCTTTGAAGCCCAACAGGGCTCGTTCGGGAGCAGGTCTTAACATGAAATGATCGGCCGGTGTCACATGAGAAGCGGACAAGTAGGTCTGACCGGATTAGCATTATGGTGTCCCCCGGAACAGATCAGGTTGATGATGAGGTCGGCGAAGCCACTACCTGAGTGCGGCGCTCCAGCGGCAAGGGATCGCGCCGGGGATGTCGTCCTCGGTCATGGCTTCTCCTAGTTCATAGGGATGGTCGATCACTGGTGGGTAACCCGCCTGGATCATCCTGTAGAGGACTGCCTGCCAGACCTTAACAAGCTCCTCGCAGAACATGACCTCGTCAACACCGTCTAGGCGATCAATGAGGATGTGCGTGGTGTAGTCATCCAAGCCGTCAGTCTCGGCGAGCACCTCGTAGTCACGGGCCCTCAATTCGTCAATCAGCCTTTCGAACTCATTGGCGATGGCGTCGAGCCCGTTGTTTGGGATGTTCGAGTACATCACGGCATAGGGTGCGTTGGCCTAG